>CAIVYV010000046.1 GCA_903910215.1 uncultured Pseudomonadota bacterium | reverse complement strand
CGCTTGCCAAGGCGGTGGGGTCCAACACGGCGGGCATCATGCTCACCAATCCGTCGACGCTCGGCGTGTTCGAGCGCAAGATCGAACAGGTTGCCAAGCTCGTGCACGGCGCTGGTGGCTTGCTCTACTACGATGGTGCGAACCTCAACGCGATCCTCGGTAAGGTTCGTCCGGGTGACATGGGTTTCGATGTCATCCACATGAATCTGCACAAGACCTTCTCGACGCCGCACGGCGGCGGTGGGCCGGGTGCCGGTGCCGTGGGTGTCAGTGCGAGACTCGAACCCTTCCTGCCGGTGCCCATCGTGGGACGCGAGGGCGATCAGTATCGCTGGCTATCCGAGGTCGACCGTCCGCAGTCGATCGGTCGCTTGTCAGCTTTCATGGGTAACGCGGGCGTCTTGCTGCGTGCGTACATCTACATGCGCATGTTGGGCCGCGAGGGTATGAGCCGCGTTGGCGAGTACGCCACGCTCAATGCCAACTACGTCATGGCGCGTTTGCGTGAGGCGGGCTTCGACCTCGCTTACCCCGAGCGACGTGCCAGTCACGAGTTCATTGTGACCATGAAGCGACAGGCCAAGGAGCTCAACGTTACGGCGATGGATATCGCCAAGCGCCTGCTCGATTACGGCTTCCATGCGCCGACCACTTACTTCCCCTTGCTCGTGCCCGAGTGTTTGCTCATCGAGCCGACCGAGACCGAGAGCCGCGAGACGCTCGATGCGTTCGTTGTGGCCATGGCGACCATCTTGGGCGAGGCTGAGGCAGATGCGAACACCCTGAAGACGGCCCCGCACACCATGCCGGTACGCCGACTGGATGATGTTCGTGCTGCAAAACAGCTAGACCTGACCTGGAAGCCGGTAAACTCCGCGGCGTGAGCGGATCCCGACCGACAGATCGACCGAAACCGACCGGATTCATCCGGCTGTTGCGCGCCTTCGGCAACAGCTGGAAGGGTTTCGTCGGCGCGTTTCGCGAAGAAGCGGCCTTCCGGCAGGAACTCGCGCTCTGTGTATTGCTCTTTCCACTGGGACTGTGGCTCGGTGAGAACGGCGTGGAGCGTGCACTGCTCGTCGGACCGCTCTTCATCGTGCTGATCGTCGAACTGCTCAATAGCGCAGTGGAGGCGACGGTGGATCGCATCGGTCTCGAGCGCCATGCACTGTCGGGGCTCGCCAAAGATATCGGCTCGGCTGCGGTGTTCACGTCGTTTGCCCTGCTCGGCGTCGTCTGGGCGCTGGTGTTATTCGATTATTGATCCCCGCGTAGCGGGACGGAGACTCGATATGACGGCACTTATCTGTGGTTCAGTAGCCTACGACACCGTCATGGTCTTCGAGGGGCACTTCAAAGATCACATCCTCGCCGATCGCATCCACATGTTGAACGTGGCGTTCCTCGTGCCCGGCCTGCGACGAAACTTTGGTGGCTGCGCTGGCAACATCGCCTACAACCTCAAGCTCTTGGGCGGCGAGGGCAAGGTGATGGCAACCGTGGGAATGGATTTTGGTCCGTATCGCGCCTGGATGCAGAACTGTGGCTTGTCGCTGGATCACATCCGACAGCTCGAGGATGAATACACGGCGCAGGCGTACATCACGACGGATGCTGACAATAACCAGATCACGGCCTTTCATCCGGGCGCGATGAATCATGCACACGTCAATCACGTACCCAAGAATGCTGGGATTGATCTCGGTATCGTGGCGCCTGAAAGTCATATCGGCATGCTCGAACACGCCGCGCAGTTTGCGGCTGCCGGCATTCCCTTCATCTTCGATCCGGGTCAGGCCATGACGCTGCTCGGGCCCGATGATCTGCGCACGCTTATCGGGCAGGCGCGTTGGGTTGCGGTCAATGATTACGAGGCGAGTCTGCTCGTCGAGCGCACCGGTTGGTCGCTCGAGGAGATCGCGACGAAGGTGGCTGCGCTGATCGTCACGCGCGGTGCCGCTGGTTCGCATATCCATGCGGGCGGCAAAATGATCGAAATCCCCTCGGTGGCTCCGGAGAAGGTCGCCGATCCCACCGGCTGTGGCGATGCCTATCGGGGTGGCTTGCTGTTCGGTCTGCAGCGCAGGCTTGATTGGGAAACGACCGGACGTATCGCCTCGTTGATGGGTTCGCTCAAGATCGCTCACCATGGCACGCAGAACCATCGCTTCTCCCGTGAGGAGTTTGCGACGCGCTATCGCGCGGCCTTCGGTGCTTCGCTGACGCTTTGACGATGTCTGATCCAGCGGTCCCTGAGTCCGCCGGATTTGATCTTTTCGGCGAACCGATAGCGCCGGCGCCGGGCTGCGGCGCTCATCGTCGTGCCGAAAAATCCGCGCGGGTGGCTGCCGCGACTGCGGCCACGGAATTCACCTTACTAGCTGCGCAACTGCCGGCTCGCTTGCGGATGGGCACCTCGACCTGGTCTTTTTCGGGTTGGCATGGCCTCGTCTACGCGGACGAATATGACGAGTCCACCCTAGCTCGGCAGGGGCTCTCGGCCTACGCCGCTCATCCTTTGTTGCGCTCGGTCGGTGTCGATCGCAGTTACTACCGACCGCTCGATACCGAAACACTGTCACGAATGCGCAAAGCGGTCAGCACTGATTTTCGTTTCTCGTTGAAAGCGCATGCGGCCTTGATGCTGCCGAAGTCGGCGCGTCGACCGGTCTATCTCGAAGGAGTGCCCGATGTTTTTCTCGATGCGGATCACGCTATCCGGCACGTGATCGATCCGGCACGACGCGTACTCGGCGAAACGCTCGGTGTCGTGTTGTTCCAGTTCTCGCCGCTCGGGTCGCGCGTGCTCGGTTATCGACGCGAGTTGCTGCAGCGTCTCTATGAGTTTCTGCGCGTACTGCCCGGTGGTGTGAACTACGCCATCGAATGGCGTGATCCCGAGATGCTCGGTCCGGATTATCAGCAGATGCTACGCGCCTCTGGTGCTGTGCATGGTTACGCGCAGCATCCACGCATGCCGTCGGTTGACGCGCAGGGCGACATCGTCGCGGAGCTCGACTCGAGCAGCGGACCACTCGTCATTCGCTGGCTGTTGGCGCCGGGTCGTAGCTACGAAGCGGCGAAAGCAGCCTACGCACCCTTCGATCGGTTGGTTGATCCGGATCCGGTTGCACGGCGAAATATCGTTGAGCTTGCGCGGCGTGCGCTTGCGGCGGAGCGAGACGTGACGATCATCGTCAACAACAAGGCCGAAGGGTCCGCGCCGAAGAGTATCGTCGAACTCGCGCGCGAGTTTGCCGCGCCTGAGACATCGCTCGGGTAAAATCTCGCGATGAACGCCCCCAACCAAGCAAGCGATGCCGACATCGCAGCGGCCGTAAAGGCGCTGCGGGCAGGTGAGCTTGTGGCGTTTCCCACCGAGACCGTTTACGGGCTCGGTGCCGACGCAGGTAACCCCGCGGCGCTGTCGCGTGTTTATACGGCCAAGGGTCGTCCCACCGATCATCCCCTGATTTTGCATTTGGCCGATGTCGCTGAGCTCTCACGCTGGGTGGCCGAGTTATCAGCGCCTACCGCGATGCTGGTCGAGCGACTGGCGCAGCGGTTTTGGCCGGGACCATTGACGCTGGTGTTACCGCGCGCCGCCGAGGTGTCTCCGGTGTTGACGGGTGGTCAGACGAGCATCGCCGTGCGTGTACCGAGTCATCCCGTTGCACAACGCTTGCTGCGCGCTTTCGGCAGTGGCATCGCTGCACCGTCGGCCAACCGCTACGGGCGCGTCTCGCCGACGCGGGCCGAGCACGTGCGCGAGGAGTTTCCCGCGGGCGCTATGATTCTCGAGGGTGGTGACTGCGAAGTGGGTGTCGAATCGACGATCCTCTCGCTGCTCGAGACGCCTCCGCGCATCCTGCGACCCGGTCTCATCGGCAGGGAGCAGATCGAAGCGCTAATCGGTCCGCTCGCAGACGGTTCGAGTCAGGCAACACCGCGCGTTCCGGGCTCCACGCCGCAGCACTACGCACCGCAAACGCCGGTTGAGCTTGTTTCTGCCGATGAGCTCGATGCTAGGATCGAAACCTGCAATGCATCGGGTGAGGCCGTCGCGGTGCTCGCTCGTCGCCCGCCGGAAACCCGCTTGGCGCTGGCTTGTGGTGCGACGGCGCTGCACGTGCATCGATGGCTGCAAGCGCCAGCGGCATCGGTCGCTTACGCTCACGATCTGTATGCCAATTTGCGCTCACTCGACAAAGAAAACGCAGCGCGTATCCTCATCGAGCAGGTTCCCAAAAGTCCCGAGTGGGACGCCGTGCGGGACCGGCTGAGTCGTGCCGCCGCACGCTGAATTCTTCTCCACTTCGTTTCAGGTACCCATCATCATGATCGATCCTTTTGTACCGCGAGAGATTCGACGTCTGGTGCGCGAGTTCGGCTCGCCGCTCCTGATCATCGATTGCGAGCGGATCAGGCAGCAGTACCGCAGTCTGCAGCGTGCGCTACCTGGAGTCGATCTGCACTACGCGCTGAAACCCTTGCCGCACCCGGCTGTCGTGCAAACGGTGCTTGCCGAGGGTGGGTTTCTCGATTTGGCGACGACAGGCGAAGTGGAGCTCGTCGCGAAGCTCGGTGCCGATCCGAAACTCTGCATCCACACGCATCCGATCAAGCGCGATATCGATATCCGCTCGGCGTTGGCGCGCGGCGTCAAAGTATTCGTCGCTGACAACCCGGACGAGTTACGCAAGTTCGTCCCCTATGTCGATGAGGCCGAGGTGCTGTTGCGGGTGTCTTTCCGAAGTCCGGGCGCGGTCTGCGATCTTTCGCGCAAGTTTGGCTGCGATCCCGAAAATCTTTTGGCACTCGCTCGCGAGGCGCATCAGCTTGGAATCACGGTGCGTGGCTTGTCGTTTCACGTGGGCTCGCAAGCGGCGGACCCCTCGAAGCACGTCGAGGCGATCGACGCTTGTGCCCGGCTGCTTGCGGTGGCGCGTCGGGAAAAACTCGGTCCTTGCGATACGCTCGATATCGGTGGTGGCTTCCCGATCGACTATTCGCAGCGCGCGCCCATCATCCACAAGTTCTGCGCGCCGATTCGGGCTGCGCTCGCGAAGTTACCCAAGCGTGTGCGCGTCATCGCCGAGCCTGGTCGCTACATTGCAGGTCCCGCGGCGATCGGCGTCGCTTCGGTGATGGGTCGTGCCGAGCGCGAAGGACTTTGGTGGTACTACCTCGATGATGGTCTGTATGGATCTTACAGCGGCCAGCTGTTCGACCATGCCCGCTATCCGATCGAGACGCTCAAGCGCGGCAAGCGTCATCCTTCGGTGTTGGCAGGCCCGACCTGCGACAGCATCGACGTGATCTCCGAGAACATTCTGCTGCCCGAACTCGAGCCGGGCGATCTGATCGTCGGGCGTGCGATGGGCGCCTACACCTGGGCGAGTGCGTCGGAGTTCAACTTCTTTCCGAAGGCGACGGTGGTTTCGGTGAACTCGAACCGCAACGATCGCGGTAGCGTTCTCACCATCGAGCGCTAGATGCAGCTGCACTCGAGCGACTTCGTGGCTGGCGCCGCCTCTGCGCGCGGCGTGACGATTGTCATCGATGTGTTTCGTGCCTGTTCGTTGATCGCGCATGCGCTGGCGGCAGGTGCGGAGCGCGTCGTGCCGGTCGCCGAGGTTGAGGTCGCTCGGGCGATGAAGGCGGCAGATCCGACGGCTCTGCTTGTCGGTGAACGTCACGCACGCAAACTACCCGGTTTCGATTGCGGTAATTCGCCAACCGAAGTTTTGCGTGAAGACTTGCGCGGTCGAACGCTGATCCACACGACCCATGCCGGCACTCAGGGGCTGACAGCCGCCTTCGCCGTCGCCGATCGG
>CAIVYV010000045.1 GCA_903910215.1 uncultured Pseudomonadota bacterium | reverse complement strand
GTGAACCCTCGTTAACTACTCTCGCGCCGTCCGACAACTCGCGGCTAGGGAATACGACGACCTTGTCGCCAACTCGCAAGCCATTTTTGATTTCGGTGAAGTCGTCGCCGCGAGTGCCTAGTTCGACGCGTTGCAAGCGTGCTCGTTGATCGCGCACGATGAAGACGCTCCAATTCTCCCCATCACGAAAGAGCGCCCCGGGTGGAACTCGGATGACCTCGTCCACTTGATCTAGAATTACTCGTGCGTCGACGCGGTATTGATGTGCGCGGAGTTCTTTCGGCAGCGTCTCATCAAAACGCAGAATGACTCGCGTGCGCTGCTCCTCGATGCCGAGCGCTGAAATCTTGGTCCTCGCCGTGGGTTCGACGCGCTCGACGATGGCGCGGATACTTCGACTAGCGGATTCACCCGTACTCCAGTTTTCGATTAGCGCGGTGTCGCCCGCTTCGATGCGTAGAGCATCTTGCGAGAGAAACTCTGCCACGATATCGATGCGAGACGGATCTCCGAGGACGATGATCGGCGTGCCGGCCTGAACTGCGGTGGCACTTTCCTGTCGAACTTCGAGGATGTAGCCCGATGCGGGCGCAATCAATGCGATCTGATTGGTTAAATTCTGCGTCTCAGCCGGGAGCAGTGCGCTTCGGGCACGACTCAGTTCGGCCTTTGCGGTGACTTCCTCGGAACTGGCAGCGCGCAGTCGAGTGCGGGCGCTATCCAAAGTTGTCTCGGCGATGAGTTTCGCGTCGGCGAGTTTCTGCGCTCTTTCTAGTTCGCTTGAAGCGTATTCGCGCGCTGCTGTCGCCGCGAATAAACGGGACTGCGCCGCGGCGATCAATGATTGCGTGCTGGAGTCGGTTCGTGCATCGACGAATCCTGCACGGTTACGCGACAGTCGGGCTAGTGTTTCGCCCTTCTTGACTCCATCGCCAGGTTCAACGGTGACGCGTAGCAGTTCGCCGTTGATCGGAGCGCTGACAATAAAGGTCTCGTGCATTCTTGTTCGCGCTTCGTCGATCAGCGTGCTGCGCACGCTGCCCCGATCGATACTGACGGTCTCCACGGGAATGGCTCGCGGTTGGAGCGACCACGTCAGTACGCCTAGTAGTGCGAGCATGGCGGCGATGGCATACCACCATCGCATCAGAAATTTCGACACTTGTGATCGGTTCATTCGTGCGATTTCAGCGCGGAGACCAATTGCATTCTATCCATGTAACGACGAGCCCAGAAAGTCGCCAGCAGTACGGCCACGGTAATGAAGATGGCGGATTGTGCATAGGCGCGCCGGTCGAAGATCAGCGGGAAAGAGAAAAGATCTGTTTCGAACTGGTGCATCATCCAGTTTGATAGGGCGGCGCCAAGCAGCAAACCAGTCGGAATCGCTGCCAACAGTAAAAAGGTCATTTCGGCGATAGGCAGAATCGAGATCGCCTTCCGGCGATAGCCGAGTACTCGCAAGGTGGCAAGGTCGCGCTCCTGCTCACTGATGGTGATTCGCGCTGCCGAGAAGGCAACCCCTGCAGCCATACTGAGCGAGAAAAACAGGAACATATTCGAAAAGAAGCCGACTCCCTCACGGAAAAGTTTTTGTAACTCGTTCTGGAAGTGATCCGTGTAGGCCACCCCAACGATCGCGGGGATTTGCTTCAAACGCGCATTGAGCAGCTGACGTTGTGACGGATCGATGATCAGGTGTGCGCCGCTGACTCGAGCGGGTTCACGCAGCATGCGTCCAAGTGTCGTCTGATCCATATAGGCACTACCACCCAAGAACGGACTCGCTATCTTGCTGATCGTGACTTCGGTGGTGACGCGTTGTCCATCCGTCGCCTCGAGCAAGATACGATCGCCTGCTTTGACGCCGAGCTTTCGGGCGAGGCTTGTCGAGAGCGTCAGTCCGTCTTTGGCGGGTACGACTGCCAATCCACTCGACTCCACGAGTCGATTCAGCATGGCGTCCTGCGGCAGACCAATAATGACCTCGCGTTCGCGGCGGTGTCGGTTTGAAAAGAAGACGTCAGCGACGCGTATTGGCTCAACTATGACGACGCCCGGGAGTCGGCCGATCTCGCGTAGCACGGTATCGCTTCGTTGGTCCGCAAAGGTGAGTGTGGCGTGCATACGCTGCGCGGTACCGAAGTTCAGTTCGAGTAGGCGATTGATGGCGATTGGAAAGTGCTCAGACATGATCAACAAGGCCAAGGCGAGTGCAATTCCGATAATGGTCATCGCACTGCGACGTGGGAACTGGAACAGCCTTCGTACCACCATCCGCGAGCGTAGTGACAGGCTATCCAATCGCTGCTCGATGCGACTGCTAAGCTTGCGAAAAGATGTCGGCGTCGGTGGCGATAGCGCGACGATGGGTGCAAGACTCGTCGCCTGACGCACTGCGCTGAACGAACCTAACAGACCTGCCAGTAGACCGATTGCAGCGGCACCGCCGTAGGTCAATGTATCGACTCTAAAGTCGAGGCTCGGAAAGTGATACACCTCACGGTACACCCCGGTCATGTATTCGCCGACGATCGTACCGAGCAAGATACCGAGCCCAATGCCGACTACGGAAAACGCCAGCGAGAATTGGGCGTAATGCCAGCCGATAGTCCGGTTTCGATAGCCGAATGATTTCAGTAGCCCGATGTTGGGCCTCTCCATCCCCACCAGGCGAGAGAGAACCGAGTGAATCAGGAACACGGCAACGAGCAGGAATATCGGCGGCAGGATACTGGCGAGCGTTTTCAGTTGCGATAGCTCGTCTGTCACATATCGTGCGGATAGCATCCGATCGCGCCCGTATGCGCCGCGGCTGCCGTAGCGTGTCAAGCGTTCGTCGATGGTGGCGCTGACGGCAGCAAACGAATTTTCTGCAGACAAGCGCACGACCAAATCATTGAAGGCACCATTGAGTTCGAGGGCGCGGGCGAGCGTGTTGCGGTTGATCCAAAGCACGCCGAAGCGTCCGGGTTCCGGCAAAATGCTGCCTGGAGCGACCGCAAACACGAATTCCGGGCTGCTGGCTATGCCCACGATGTTGAACCGCTTTCGTTCGCCGCGAATCAGGAGTGAGATCGTTCCGCCGGGTTCGATTTCGTGCGCGGTGGCAAAGGCTTCGTTGACCAAGGCTTCGTCGGTGCGATGTATTTCCGGCCAGCGCCCGGCTCGCAAGACGAGGTCGTTGACCGTCGGGCGCCTGCCCTCGGGAAGAGAGAGCAGTTGTGCGGTGACGGGCTCATCGACTGACTGCAAGTCGATCAATCCGAAGCCCACCGTGCGTGTTTCGATCGCGGCGATACCGGGGATGAGTGCCAGAGATGGCGATAGGCTGTCGGGCGCTCTCACGAGCGAGGTGGTCAGGTCGGCCATCTTCGACTTTCGGTAGTAGTCGTCACGCGCTGACTCCAGCGACGCATAGGTGCCGATGGACATGACGAAGATGGCGATGCCGCAGCCGAGCACCGTCCCAGCAGCGATGGCCTGTATCCACAGGCGGCGCAGATCGCGAAGTAACTTGTGAGTGAGTGGGTTCACCAGCGGACCTGGCTCGGCGCGACTCGCCGGGCATTGACCTCCACCGTGCGAATCATCCCATCGGCAAAGTGAACGACGCGATCGCCGATGCGGGCGATGTCCGAGTTGTGCGTGATGAGCAGCGTCGTGGTGCCAATGGTTTCATTGACGTGCAGCAAAGATTCGAGCACCTTGACGCCCGTTGCCACATCCAGAGCGCCTGTCGGCTCATCGCATAGCAGAACGGTCGGTCGCTTGACGATCGCCCGAGCGATAGCGACCCGTTGTTGCTCTCCGCCCGAGAGTTGTGCCGGAAAGTGCGTGCTGCGTTCATTCAGCCCGACCAACCGCAGTGCTTCGTCCGGCGACATCGGTTCGTCGGCGATTTGACTCACCAATTCGACATTTTCGCGGGCGGTCAAACTCGCGATCAGGTTGTAGAACTGGAAGACGAATCCGACGTGGCCTCGTCGATACTCGGTCAGTGTGTCATCGTCTGCCGTCGCGAGATCGAGGTCGCCGAAACGCGCGCTGCCGGAAGTGGGGCGGTCGAGACCACCTAGGATGTTAAGCAGTGTCGATTTGCCCGAGCCTGAGGGTCCGAGCAGAACCAGTAGCTCGCCGGGATCGATCGTCAGATCGATACCGCGCAGGGCGTGCACGGTGGCGGCGCCTGTTCCGTAGGACTTGCAGAGTCTTTCCAGGGCGAAGACGGGGGCCGAAGCGGGTTTCATGTGGCTGGGTTGACCAACCCCCGATGAGGTGGCGCTCCTTACGGGATTCGAACCCGTGTTACAGCCTTGAGAGGGCTATGTCCTGGGCCTCTAGACGAAAGGAGCGTTGGGCCGAGTGATGACGTACCGAGGCGAGGTATTATAGGCGCCCGCCACGATTGCTCAAGCGGAACGCATTGCTTTGAATTCAAATCCTGCCTCCCCAGAGGCGACTCCTCGTCTCGCGCGCATCATCCCGCGTGATTCCCATCCTATCTCGCGCTCACGCATCTCACCCGATGCGTTGCGGGTCTTGTACCGACTGCGGGAGGCGGGCTTTCAGGCTTTCCTCGTCGGTGGCTGTGTGCGAGACCTCATGCT
>CAIVYV010000044.1 GCA_903910215.1 uncultured Pseudomonadota bacterium | reverse complement strand
CGCCAGGTCGCCCTTCTCGTACTCACCGTCGTAGTTGCCCGCCATCAGATGCACGTCGATGGCTGACACGTAACGAGGCACTTCGAAGTTCGACTTCAGACGCAGCGTTCCACGCGGCTTGCCCTTGCCGGAGAGTTTGGCCGCTTTCTGCTTGAGCTCGGGACGATTGCGCTCGAGTGGCGGAATGACCGACTGCCACACCATATCTTGCGCGGTCACGCGCAAGGTCGAATAGAACTTGAAGTAGTCGTTGGCCTTGATGGCCTTGTGTACTTCGGGGCCGTCTTTCGGCGCGCGCTTGTGTTCGCGACGGAACTGCGTTTCGACATCTGCGTCGTAAACCGATCGCATGCCGCTCGCCATGTCGTTCAAGACATGCGCGCGCAAACCCGAGACGAAATTCATGCGCGCCTTCTCATCGCGCGTCTTGGCCAATCGCAAATCGTGCTTCAGTTCCAACATGAGCGCACCTCCGTTCGGTCGATTATGCGCAGCAGCTAAAAATCCGACAACAAGCGACCGAAGCCCGACATGCGGTCGTCGATGCCGTTGGCACGCAAAGCATGCCAGTAGGTTGCAGTGTTGATGGCGATGACCGGCTTGCCGAGCCACTGCTCCGCCTCGCCGGCGAGACGAACCATCGACAGATTGGTACCCACCTGCAAGATCGCATCGACATCGGGCCCGTCGAGTTCGCGCAGCACCTCGCGACAGCGCGATTCGGGGATCTGCGCGATCGCTGTCCAGGACGGTGCGCGCAAGGCGGCGTCGCGCACGGTTTCGTAACCTGCGTCGGCGAAATAACGCCGCACCTCCGCATTGGCGACCGGGTAGTACGGTGAGAAGAAGGCAATGCGGCGGATGTTGCCGTAAGCCTTCAACGCTGCCGTACAAGCGTGCGAGCCGATCGAGATTCGCACTCCGGACTCCTGCTCCACCTTTTCGCGAAAGGCCTCCGCGCCGGCGTAGCCACCGTAGAAAGTCACCGCCGACATCCCCATCACGAGGTAATCCGGCTCGCAAGTCATCACGCTGCGCACCGCATCGATCACGCCGGCTCCGATGGTATGCGTCGCGGCCATGAAGGTCTCGTCGCTAATGGCACGGGAATTGGGCGTGTAGATCCGGCTGTAGTGATTGGTCACACCCACCGGTCGCATGTCGTCGAAGTCGGGTTGCACGATCGTATTGGTGGAAGGCCCGAGCACACCGAACAACCGCCGATAGCCCCTTGCGTCACGCCCCATAACCGGTCTCCAAATGAAGCAAACTCGAGCCTAGCATGCTGTAATTCGCCGTATGCGTCATACCCTCAGTCTGTCCATCTTGTTGCTTGCCCTGCTCGCCTCTACCAGCGAGGTCAGCGCCTCGAATGCCACTAGCAGCACCACCCTGCGCATGGCCACCTGGAATCTCGAGTGGCTGATCGCGCCGCGCGAGTTTCGCGAACTGACCGCGACTTGCCTGCCACGCAACGCATCGCCCGGCAATCGGGAGCGATACATCCCATGCAACGTGGCGGACGAACTACAACGTTCTGAGGCCGACTTTCGCGCGCTGCGCAAAGTCGCCGCCGATCTCGATGCCGACGTTATCGCGCTGCAAGAGGTCGACGGACCGGTCGCGGCCCGCAAGGTCTTTCCGAAGCACGACTTCTGTTTCACGAAACGTCCGGGCGTACAGAACAACGGATTCGCCATCCGCAAAGGCATTCCCTTCCGCTGCGCTGCGGATGTCGAGTCCCTGTCACTCGGCGGTCGAGTTCGCAGTGGATCGCATCTCGTGCTGTACCCCAACGATCGCCGCGAGATCCATTTGCTCTCCGTTCACCTGAAGGCAGGTTGCCCGCGACGCCCGCTCGACGATCCGCGGCGCGATTGTGAAACGCTCGCCAAGCAAGTCCCGCTGCTTGAAGCTTGGATCGACGAGCAAGCGGCCGCCGATCGCAAATTCGCACTCCTCGGCGACTTCAATCATGACTTCAGTATCCGTGGCCCCGCGCGTACCGACGATGGCACGCTGCGCAACTTCTGGGCCGAGATCGATGATGGTGAACCGGCGGGTGCGCGACTCGTCAACGTCTCGAGCGGCGAACGATTCGTCAATTGCTCGGCAGGACAGAACTACGGCAGCTATATCGATCACGTCGTGCTAGGCGAAAAACTCGCGGCGCTGCGTGTGCCCGGATCCTTCATCAGAACCACCTTCGACGAAGGCGACGCCCTTAAGCGCAAGCTCTCGGACCACTGCCCCGTCGGCATCGAAGTCTCACTGCCACGCTGATCGCAGACTCGCATGCAGCTACAGCAAGCGGTGCTGAGCCTCGTCTTGATGACGATGGTTTTCGCCGTGGCGCTTGAGCTGCGTACGAGTGACTTCGCGCGCGTGTTCGCCATGCCGCGCAACATCGCCATCGGCCTACTGCCGCAATTCGTTTGGCTGCCAGTAGCGACATGGCTGATCACTCTCGCCCTCGATCTACCCGCTTCCACCGAAGCGGCCATGCTGCTCGTCGCTTGTTGCCCCGGCGGATCGCTGTCGAATGTAGTCACACACTGGGGCCGCGGTGATACGGCTTATTCGGTGAGCCTCTCGGCCGTCGCCACGGTGCTGGCATTCGTACTCACGCCCTTCAACTTCGCTTGGACGATGAGCGCCAATCCCGCGACGCGCTCGTTCATGCAGGAGTTGCTGCTCTCACCGATGGATATCGCTTCAAGCCTGTTGCTGTTGCTCGGTGTTCCGCTGCTTGTAGGCTTGTGGCTACGACACCGCCGTCCGGCGCTCGCCGACCGATGGCGAGAGCCGCTTGGTCGCTTCGGCTTGATCGCCCTGCTGCTCTTCATCGTGATCGGGCTGATTCGCGAGCGTCATCTGTTGAATGCCGCGATCCTGCTGCCCTTCATGCTCGTCGTCGCTCACAACGCGCTGGGGCTCGCTCTCGGCTGGATGACCGGCATGCTGTTCGGCCTCGGCATTGCACAACGCCGCGCCATCACCGTCGAAGCCGGCATGCAGAACTCGGGGCTCGCCCTCGGCATCATCGCCTTGCAGTTCAATTCCGATCTCGGCATGGTGATCGTCGCCAGCCTGTGGGGCATTTGGCATATCGTCTCGGGTATGAGCCTGGCATTTCTTTGGAGACAGTTCGATGCACGATCTGGTGTTTGAAGGCGCAACCGTCATCGATGGCAGCGGTCAAGCCGCTCGTACCGCCGACGTTGGCATCAAGAACGGTCTCATCGCCGAAATCGGCCACATCACGGGTCAAGCGCAGCAACGCATCGATGCTTCGGGCGCCTGGTTGACGCCGGGCTTCGTCGATATCCATACCCACTTCGACGGGCAGGCGAGCTGGGACCAAACCTTCAGCCCGAGCATCCATCATGGCGTGAGCACCGTCGTCTTCGGAAATTGCGGTGTCGGTTTCGCACCGCTACGCAGCGGTGACAAGCAGCGAGCTGTCGATGATCTGATTTCTTTGATGGAGGGCGTTGAAGACATCCCGGGGGCAGCACTGGCAGAGGGCGTGAGCTTCGACTGGCAGAGCTTTCCGGAATACATGGACTCGCTCGATCGCATGCCGCACAGCCTCGACTTTCTCGTGCAGGTACCGCACGATCCGCTGCGCATGGCGATCATGGGTGACCGCGCTCTCGCGCAAGAAGTCGCTACGCCCGCGGATATCGACGCGATGTGCCGCACTCTCGGCGAGGCACTCGATGCGGGCGCCGCCGGCTTTTCAACCGGACGTACCGACAATCATCGAACGACAGCAGGCGTTGCCACTCCCGCCTCGGATGCCGACGCGCGCGAACTCACCGGGCTTGCCGCCGTGTTTCGCGGACGCGAGCGTGGTGTATTGCAACTCGTAAGTGATTTCAACTTGTTGCACGGGCCCGAAGGCTTCGACGCCGAATTCGACCTCGTCGAGTTGCTGGCACGCGAGAGCGGTCGCCCTCTGTCGATGACCTGGTTGCAACGTGACCCGGGTGGAGAGCAATGGCGTGCAATTCGCGCGCGTACCGACGCAGCCGTAGCCAAAGGCTTGCCGCTGTCGTTGCAGGCCGGTGCACGGGGTATCGGCGTCATTCTCGGCCTCGACACCACCTTCCATCCCTTCATGGGATTTCCGGGCTATCTCGAAGTGGGGGCAATGCCGCTAGCAGATCGTGCCGCGGCACTACGTGAACCCTCACGCAAAGCACGCATCCTCAGCGAGAAATCGGGGCGACTCTCAGGTGATGGCACGTCGGTGCCACCGATCGTCGATTTGATGCTCGCCAAACTCGACCTCATCAGCGCACGCATGTTCCCGCTGATGACGAGCGGACGTCGTTCACCCAACTACGAACCTCCCGTCACCCAAAGCTTTTACGTCGTCGCGAAGCAGCGCAGCTGCACTGCGATCGAAGCCTTGTACGACTATCTAGTCGAAGGCGATGGCTCGAACCTCGTGCACTTTCCGATCTTCAACTACAACGACGGCTCGCTCGCCGTGGTCGGCGAGATGCTGCAGCATCCGCGCGCGCTCTATGGCCTGTCGGACTCGGGCGCGCACGTCGGCACGATCTGCGATGCGAGCACGACGACGTATCTCATGACCCGCTGGGGTCATCCGATTACCGACGGCGGCCTCGGTATCGAACGCGTGATCGAGATGCTAACGCGCCGCAATGCACGCCACATGGGCTTGAACGATCGGGGCGAGATTGCCGTTGGTTTGCGTGCCGATTTAAATCTGATCGACCCGTCGCGCCTCGACACCGGTGAACCACAGATCGTCCGCGATCTACCCGCAGGGGGTCGTCGTCTGCTGCAGAAGGGCGAGGGTTATCTCGGTACTTGGGTTGCAGGCCAAGCGGTCGCGCGCCATGGTGAAGTCACGAGCACACGACCGGGCAGGCTGGTTCGTCTCAACGCGAGCAACTCGCAGCCACGCTCGAGGTGACGGCATCGATCCACTCGACCGGTTGGTCGAACGCCATATTGGATGACGTACCCTCGAGCCGGCGGTAGCTGAAGTCCGGTCGCAGCGCGCGCACGCGATCGAGCGTGAAATCGAGCAGATCGTCCGGGTTGCTGAGCACGATCATCGGCACCTTCAATTCTTTGATGGCGCCAGCCATATCGTAGCGGAATACGGCATGGTGACCGAACCACTCATTGGGCCCCGCCAGGAAGAGCGAGAATACCGACCAATGCAGCGCATCGGGGCTGCCGGCAAGACGCCCCGACAGGAAGGCATATCGCTCCGAAAGATGCGCGCCCTCAGGCTTATAACTTTGATCCCAGTGCGGGTTGGCTAGACGCGCCTTCGCCTCCGCTTCAGTGTAGATCGGCACACCATGCCCCACGAGACATTGCACCTGCTCAGGCGCGCGGCGCGCGAATTCGACGCCGAGCGTGACCCCAGTGTGATGACCCACGACGACAGCGCGATCGACCTTCAGATGCGCTAGTGCAGCGCGTAAAGCATTCACGTAGTCGCTGATCGAAGGCGGTTGCGATGGCCTCGATGACAGACCATATCCTGGCGTATCAAAAGCAATCGAGCGAATACCACGCTTGGCGAGCTCCGCTTGCGCGCGACTGTAGTAGATGTGAAACCATGGCACTTGATGGAACAGCACGTAGATCGGCTGCCCGTCTTTAGCCACACCGACATCCTGGTAATGGATCTGCCCCAGCGGCGATGGCGCATAGCCACGCTCGACGCGCAGACCTTCGAGTTCGAGCGCGGCGAGCACCGTGCGTTGCTGAGAAGGATCGGTCGCTGCCTGCGTCATGATGGGCCCCAAAAACAGTGCGAGCATCGCACCCACCCATCGCATTCTCATGTAAGCACCCCACCGATGGGCAATCTTTGACCTAACAGTCGTCCGAAAGTGATAGCGGGCGTGACCATCATGCCACCGACGAAAGACTGTCCCATCAACTGACCCGCGCCGAGCAATTCACCTGCGGCATATAGATTACGCACCGGCTCGCCCCGCGCACGCACCACGTTCAGTGCCCCGTTGACGGCAAGCCCCACCGTCGAGGTGGTCGAGTGTCCTTGGTGACGGATCGCATAGAACGGCGCCCTGACGATCTTTCGCGGAAGGTGCTCGCGGCCAAATCGATCGCGACGCTGCGAGACGCCGCGGTTGTAATCCTCGACGCTGCGCAGCAAGCCTGCGGCATCGATGCCCGCTTTTGCAGCGAGCTCGGGCAAGGTGTCGGCCTTGGTGAACCAAGAGTGCGCGTCGAAAGCGTCGCGCATCTCCTCGCGCGAAAATCCACCGACGCCCGGCGGCGCCGACGCGAAGATCTCTTCGTCGAAGACGATCCAGTAGCGCAGGTCCGGCTGCGACAACAACGACATCTCGCGCTTGTCGAAGCTCGGCTCATCCTCACGGATGAAACGCTCACCACGGGCGTTGACAAAGATTTCCCATGGCTGTCGCTGCTGCGGGATGACGACGAAGCGCGCGAACATCTTGGCGGGGAACTGATCGTCCGCCAGGATCGAACCGAAGTTGCTTAAATAATTTCCGCGGCCACGAACGAAGCCCCCCACCGACATACCGAGTTCGATGCCCGCACCTTGCGAATAAGGGTAGCCGTTGTCGCCATAGTCGCGCACACCGGAGAGTTTCTCGAACAACTGCGGATTCGAGACATAGCCGCCGCAAGCGAGCAGCACGTGCCGACCTCGAAATACCGTCTCCGCCAGACCCGATTTCACGCGTACGGCTTCGATGTCGCCTGCGTCATTGGTCAGCAGCGCCGTCACCGGTGTCGACAAAGAGACATCCACTCGCCCTTGATCAACCCAAGGCTGCAATTCACGGCGTAGCACCGCGAGGATGGTGCGACCACCGTCGGCGCCCCAGTAGTACCGCTTTTGTGAATAGGGTTCGTGGCCCTGCCCCAGAACTGGATGGCCGGGCAACACCGTGAACCCGTGATCCATCAACCAGTCAAAGCTCGTCGCGGCGTTATCGACGGCCAAGCGCACGAGCTCGGGATCGGCGGTGCCTTTGCTGATACGCATCACATCATCGAAATGCGCCTGCGCCGAATCGACGATGCCGAGCGAAGCCTGCAGCTTCGTGCCCGCCGCACTCATCTGACCCGTCGACAGATGCAGCGTGCCACCGATGTCGTTTGCTGCATCGAGCATCAGCACCCGGGCGCCGCGAGCTGCGGCGAAGATCGCCGCCGGTATGCCCGCAGTGCCCGCACCGATGACGATCAGGTCGTAGCGTGTTTCGCTTGCTGCCGCCCAAGCCCGAGCGGCACCCGCACCTAACCAACCGGCCGCGGCCCAAGCCCCGGCCCCCGCCACGAATGATCGCCGTTTCATCAGCCCCCCTCGAAACTAGCGTGTTTTGTCGCCCGACCTTACATCTTCGTGGCGCCGAAAACGAACCAACCCCCACTACCGTGGGCGGGTGACTCGATTTCGCCGCGCATGAACTTGGCGTGACGCTCTTCGCCGAAAGTCAGGATATCCGGTACGTGCAACTTGAACGACTTGTCGCGATCGAAACCGGCTTCCTCGCAAAGTTGAACCGGCTCTTGCGCACGATATGACGTGTACCAAGGCTCGTTATTGTTGAGCGTGTCCCAGTTCCAGAAGAAGTTCTCGTACGGCGAGACGGTCGATTCGTCCGGCAGCTCCATGTGCACCATGACACCACCCGGCGCGAGCAGACGATTGCATTCTTTGAGGATCTTCTTGGTGGCCTTCACCGAGACTTCGTGGAAGAAGAAACTCGAGACGATCAGGTCGAAGTGACCGTCCGGGAAATCAGTCGCCTCGGCATTCTGCTGACTGAAGTGCACGGGAATTCCCTCGTGCTCGGCGATCGCATGGCCATAGCGGAGCACCGGCGCACCGACGTCGATACCGTGAGCTTCGGCGTTCGGATAAGCCGTGCAGTAGGGGAGCAAATTCTTGCCCGCCGTCGTGCCGAGATCGAGGATGCGCTTGGGTTTGAAGTTCGGGAATTTCTTCTTGAGCCAATAGGAGATCGACTCACCCACGGCCCCCGGCTTTTTACGATACGGGTGCTGACCCGAGAACACCTTGCCACCAAAGGACACGACCGCCCCCTGCGCGACGTCGTCGGCGGTGTATTCCGCATGCACCCAACCTGGCGCCAAATGCACATCGAGCGCGGTGATGTAGCGCGGAATCTCGAGATTGGGGTTCAGACGCAGTGAGCCGCCGGTCGGATTGCGAACGGCGAGATCCTTGGCGAGATCGATCATCTCGGGCAGCGCGCGCTCGACGGCCGGCTGCACGGAGAGGTAGCACATCTCCTGCGCGTTGTAACGGACGGCACTATAAAAACGATATGAAGCTTCACGCTCGAGTGATTTCTCGATCGCGGCGTAATCCTCGGGCTTGCATCCTTCACGCTCGAGCTTGGGCTCGATGCGCTCGTCGTAGTCGGTCTTGAGTGCACGGCGCATGTCGATGATCGCGTGCTTGCGAATCATGCTGACCATGCTCTGCCGGGCACGCTCGTCATGAGTCGGTCGGAACAACTCTTCGATGTTCGCCACCGGGATATCTTTGGGGTTTGCAGCCATGGAAAACTCCTCCTCAGAATTCGTCAAAAATCAGAGTGCGCGCGGATCACTCCGGCGCATGCATCCTCAATACGCGCTTGACATAAGCGTCGCGCCAAGTCGCCCGCTCCTGCTCGACAGCCGCATCCGGCTGATAGGCCTCGATCGCGGCACGAGTCACGCTGCCCTTCGTGTCGAGCAGACGCTCGACCGTATCGAGACGCTCGCGCAGCACCGCGACCTCGGTGGTCAACTCCAACAGGAAAGTCATCATCTGGTCGATCGAAGGATCTTCGAAAAAGTGGGGTCGCTTGCCCTTCGTTTGTCGCGGCAGGCGAACCTCGGCGCTCGTCGTCATCTGTAGAAACTCCTCACAATCGAACTAGACAGGAATGCGTCCGAATATACACGGGCTGCCGAGGCGGACGAATATAGGGGTTTGCCACCCTTGCAACTGCGTTGCTAGCATGCCCGCGGTGCAGCGACTCAAATCCGCCATTTCGGTTCTCGCCCTACTGTGGCTGACCTCAGCATGGTCAAACGCGGCCCCGTTGCTGCAGCGCTTCGACATCGCGACCATCGCTGCGCACGATCTCGACTGGGTCGAGACCCACTACGGCCACCACTTCGATTACCGAGTGCGAGAACGCGGGACGGTCTCGCCGGAACTCGCCGCCTCCTGGGGCGCCCCGGCCGTGACCGGTCGAAGGTACATCCTGATGAGCCCGGATTCGGCGCCGAAAGTCTATGTGCGAGCGATCGAGTCGCCCCGTACCGAGGGGTATCGGGCACTCACCAGCTTCGGCTGGAATGCGATCGAAATCGTGGTCGACGATCCGGATGCCTTGTTTGAGGCGATGCGCGGCTCGCCGTTTCGGGTCATCGGTGAACCGAAACCGCTCCCAACCATCCCCTCGATCCGCGCCTTTCAGGTCGTGGGAAACGACGAGGAAGTGCTGTATCTGACCGCCGAAACGGGTGATCGCTCGCGCTCGGTATTGCCCGACCCGAAGGGCCGCATCGGGCGCATCTTCATCATGGTGCTCGCAGCGACCAACCCCCGCGCCACGCTCGATTGGTACGCCGAGCGCTTTGCGCTGCAGCCGGGTGCACTGCGTGCGCGCCCCAATCCCATGATTAATCGGGCCCAGGGTATCGACCTAGAGACACCCCTGCCCATCGCCACCGCTCGTCTTGCCGAGCACGGCAACCTGATCGAATTCGACGGCTATTCGGCCAACGCCATCATGCGACCGGTGTCTAAGGGTGAACTGCCACCGGGGGTTGCCATGACCAGCTTCGCGGTGCCCAATCTCGATGCGATCCGGGTTGAGTGGATCACCCCACCCGCTCGGCACCCGAGCGCCGCCTACGAGGGGCGCAGGGCCGCGACCACCCGCGGCCCCGACGGCGAACTGATCGAATTGATCGAGTCAGCGCCAATTGAAGCGGCGCCGATTGAAGCGGCGCCGCTCGCGCGCTAGCGACAGACCACTTCGAACTTCTCGAGCGTCACCGGCATATCGGCAGACCACGCTTTGCCGATCGGCGCCAAGGTGCGATTGAAGAAATCACGATGCACCTTCTGCCAAGCATCGAGAGGTCGCACGGGTTTACCCTCGTAACGTGAATCCTCTGCAGTGACCTGGTTGAACGGCTTGGTCTGTAGCGATGTCGTACGCAGAACGCCGGCGGACTCACCCTTGCCGTTCAACAGCACAGCGTAAGCGCCCTCATAAGGCCTGCGGTCCGGATCACGCCCGTAAGACCACGGCGTCGTAGCCGTGATGGTCTTTTCACCGCTCAAGATCAACGCGGTCAAGGCATTGGTCATCGACTCGGTATCACCGAAGCGGCGAACTCGCCACGGCTCATCAGCAGGAAGTCCTAGCGAACTGCGGCAACGCTGCCAACTCGCACGAGCGGCTTCCGAGGGGCGACTCTTCAAGCCCTCGTTGAAATCTTCGACGAACAGATTTTCGTACACGCTCTTGGAATCTTTGGCGATGCCATCGACGAAAATGCGTAGCTCGGCATCGGTGGCGACATTGGCGCAACCGGCAAAACGCTGCTGCAGTGTGAAGCGAACGTATTGCACTCGAGCGGCTTGTCGACCTGCCGTCGCTGCTTGCCGCCAATACTGTTCGGCCAGACAAATATCCGTCGGTGCAAACGGTCGCTGGCGCGCGATGAAGGTTGCGAAGATGTATTGCGCCTGAATGTGCCCTGCAT
>CAIVYV010000043.1 GCA_903910215.1 uncultured Pseudomonadota bacterium | reverse complement strand
GGCGATCACGAGCATGCCCTGCTCGTGCGCCCAATCGGTCAGCGCGTCGACATCTTCTCGCTGACCAAAGAAATTGGGTTGCTGAATCACGAGCGCGGCGATGTCCTCACCCGCGTAAGCGGCGAGCGCCTCGCGATCGATGCAGCCATCTTCGCGACGGTAAGCCGCCGTCTCGACACGCAAACCCTGATTGCCGGCGGTGCTGATGGCCACCCGACGGTAATTCGGGTTCACCGTCGAAGGGACGATCACGCGCAAGCTCTTCGACTTGCGATGGGCGCGCACGGCCATGAGCGCCGCCTCGGCCACGGCTGAGCCACCGTCGTACAGCGAGGCATTCGAGACTTCCATGCCCGTGAGGCTCGAAATCATCGTCTGGTATTCATAGATCAATTGCAGCGTGCCCTGACTCGCCTCAGCCTGGTACGGCGTGTAGGCGCTGTAGAACTCACCGCGCGTGGTGATCGCCCAAACGGCCGACGGAATGTGGTGCTCGTAAGCACCAGCACCGATGAACGACAACGGTCGACCATCGAGCCGCGCACGCTCGCTCATCAAGCGGCCGATCTCCATCTCCGAGAGACCCTCGGGGATGCCATCAAGACCCTGGATACGCAGGCTCGCCGGAATCTCATCGAACAGCGCATCGATCGAGGGCGCGCCGATGGTCGCGAGCATCTCGCGAACATCCTGCTCCGTGTGCGGGATGAACGGCATGATCAGCCCCCCTCCGCCGCAAGCACGGCCGAATACGCGCTGGCATCGAGCAATGCATCGAGGCCTGAGGATGACGCCGGTTGCACGCGATAGAGCCAACCCTTGCCGTAGCAGTCTTCGTTGATAAGCTCGGGGCTGCCCGACAACGACTCGTTGACCTCGACCACCGTACCGGCCACGGGTGAGTAGACATCGCTCGCCGCCTTGACCGACTCGACGACGGCGCAAGCACCGCCGATTTCGAGCGCCGTGCCAACCTGCGGCACATCGACGAAAACGAGGTCGCCGAGCGCATGCTGAGCATGATCGGTGATGCCGACTTCAATGCGTCCGTCCGGCAGCGAGCGGGCCCATTCGTGGGATTTGGCGTAGCGCAGATCGGCGAGAACTTGGCTCATGGGGATACTCCTCAAAGGCTAATGAGAGCGCGTCCGTGACGGACGAAAGGCAACTTCACGACCCGGGCCGCGAGCAACTTGCCGCGGATGTCGACTTGCACGGTCTCGCCCGTGGCGCGCGGCACACGAGCGAATGCAATGGATCGCTCGAGCGTCGGCGAGAAGGTGCCACTCGTCACCTCCCCTTCGCCCACACCCGGTACCACCACTTTTTGGTGGGAGCGCAACACGCCACGATCCTCGAGCAACAAGCCGACGAGTTTCATCGGTGAGCCCCCGGACTGACGGATGGCCTCGAGCGCTGCACGCCCGACGAAATCACGCTCAATCGGCTCGAACGCGACGGTCCAAGCCAGGCCCGATTCGAGTGGATGACGAGTTTCATCCATGTCGTTGCCGTAGAGATTCATGCCCGCCTCGAGACGCAGCGTGTCGCGCGCTCCGAGACCGCAGCTCGCGACACCGGCGGCGTTGAGTGCCTTCCAAACCGATTCGGCTTCGGCGGCCGGAATCACCACCTCGAAACCGTCCTCGCCGGTGTAGCCCGTGCGGGCGACGAACCAGGCACCGCATTCGATACCAAAGAAGGGCTCGAGCAACAGCGCGCGCTCGCGATCCTGCGGCTCTAGCAACTCGGCTACCGCCGCACGCGCCTTCGGCCCCTGCACGGCAATCATGGCGAGGTCAGTGCGCTCGATGATCTCGACATCGAAACCCCAGTCGGCCGCGCAACGACGCATCCAGGCGAGATCGTTATCGCGCGTACCGGCATTCACCACGACGCGGAAATGACTCTCAGTCAGAAAATAGATAATCAGATCATCGATCACGCCGCCCGTCGGGTTGAGCATGCAGCTGTAGAGCGCTTTGCCCGCGATGCGCAACTTGCCGACGTCGTTCGCCACGAGACGCGACAGAAAGGCTCGGGTCGCAGCCCCCCGCAAATCGACGACGCACATATGCGAGACATCGAACATGCCTGCACCACGTCGTACGTGATGATGCTCCTCGATCTGCGAGCCATAGTTGACCGGCATATCCCAGCCGCCGAAGTCGACCATGCGCGCGCCTTGCGCGACATGCAGATCGTGTAGAGGTGTCTTGCGTCCCATGCTCTGTGCCCTCCCCGAGCCGACAGGCCCGGGCCAAAAAAAAGAGCGGCGGAGGCCTCTCGACCTCCGCCGCCCCTCTGTCCTTGAACCTGAGAGATCGGGTACTCGCCGTACCGCTCCCCTTCGGTGGGCTCCCTTTGGGGAACCACTCTCCAGAATTCGCCTGCGACCTGCCGTTCTTTTGCCTGAGCGTTTCCGGGCGGAAACTTGCGCCTTCGGCGTCCGAAATCACCCCTGACAGGGCGCTCGAATCTCTCCGGCAAGGTCTGATAACGCGAACGGCAGGAATCATAGCAGCCCGCACGGCAGCGCGGCGTCTGACTTACACTGTTCTGACGTCCTGACAGGAGCTCCCGATGCCGTCCAAGTTGCGGTCCAACCTCTCGATCCTGAAGTCTCTTGCCGT
>CAIVYV010000042.1 GCA_903910215.1 uncultured Pseudomonadota bacterium | reverse complement strand
TTGTCATTTCGGGCCAGATGGCTGAAGCCACCTCTTATTTGCAAGGTTTGTTCTACCTCGGTACGCCACCGGAGGTGGTCTACCTAGATCTGCTCGCGCCCGTTGCCCGAAAGTTGGGCGTCATGTGGGAGCGTGATCAGGTCGACTTTGTCGCTGTGACGCTGGGATTGCGACGATTGCAGCAGTTGGCGCACCAGTTCAGCGAGAACGCCGATTGCGGCGAGGCGGCGACCATTAAGTCCGGTCATCGCGCCTTGTTCGTAACATTACCTGGTGAGCAACATGTCTTCGGTACCCAGATCGTCGGCGACATGTTGCGCCGCGTTGGCTGGGATATCTGGGATGCACCCGGTGCTACCGAGAGGGATATAATCGCCGTGACGAAAAACGAATGGTTCGCGGTGGTCGGGCTATCCATTAGCGCGCCAGAACAATTGGAGCCTCTTGCCCTCATCATTCGACAGATTCGGCGCCAGTCGCTGAACCGGGCGGTGCGCATCATGGTTGGTGGGCACCTGTTCGCCGGGAACCCTGACTGGGTTGCACTGGTTGGTGCGGACGCGACTGCAACGGACGGCCGAGATGCCATCCTGCAGGCAGAGCGATTGCTGGAGTTGATGAGTCAAGGGAACTGACGCGGTCAAAAAGATGTGAAAAAGTTCAAGGTGCCAAGGAAGGCCCTGAGTGATCTAGATGCCGACACGGTAGCGACCGTCGTCATGGCTGCAGCGGACATTGCGCTGATCATCGATCGTCGGGGTGTCATCAAAGATCTCGCGATCGGGCAGGCAGGGCTTTCTGCCGATCTCGAGCCCGATTGGATCGGGCGACCGTTCGCCGAGGTTGTCACCAGCGAGAGTGAGCCTAAAGTTCGCATGTTGCTCGCCGAGGGCGAGACAGCCGATCTTGCGGCGCGCCAATTGAACCACCCCATTCGCGGTGGTGCGACCATTCCCATCAGTTACAGCCTGCGGTCGCTCGGTAAGGATGGGCTTCGACTGGCCGTCGGCCGTGATCTTCGCGCTCTGGCGGAGTTGCAGCAGCGGTTGATCGAAACTGAGCAATCGCTCGAGCGCGATTATTCTCGCTTACGACATGCCGAGACGCGCTATCGACTCTTGCTGCAGTCGAGTACCGATCCGATTTTGATCGTCGATGCAGCCACTCAGAAGATCGTCGATCTCAATTCAGGGGCGGCTAAGTTATTGGGTGCCGCGCCGCAGCGACTTCTGGGTCAAGCCTTTGGCGAGAGCCTCAAACCCGCCTCGTCGCGGGCTTACCTCGACTGGATGACCAGTCTGCGCACGACCGGCAGAGCCGACGTCCTGCGCGTGCGTTTCGCCTCCGACAATGGTGAGCAGCGTATCGCCGGTGCCTTGTTCCGACAGGAAAACGTGTCGCACGTCCTGTTGCGAATCACGCCGGTTACCGCGCCCGTCACGGGGCAGGGTGAAAGCCCGACGCGCCTGACGGATATCGTGCGCGCTTTGCCCGACTCCCTCATCGTCACTGATGGCGATGGTCGCGTTTTGGGTTGCAACCGCGCGTTTCTCGATTTGGCGCAACTCGCCACCGAGGAGCAGGCACGCAACGAATCGCTCGAGCGTTGGCTCGGACGGCCGGGGGTCGACCTCGGCGTCTTGCTTGCCAACCTGAAGCAGCATGGCACGGTGCGCTTGTTCGCGACGAGTGTGCGTGGCGAGCTCGGTTCCTCTGCCGACGTCGAGATTTCGGCGGTGGCGGTGGGCACGTCCGCTGAGCCGGTCTACGGATTCGCCATACGTAACATCGATCGACGGCGTGGTGCCGATACTCGAGCAGGCAGAGAGCTGCCGCGTTCGGTCGAGCAGCTCACGGAGCTGGTTGGTCGCGTATCACTGAAAGATCTGGTC
>CAIVYV010000041.1 GCA_903910215.1 uncultured Pseudomonadota bacterium | reverse complement strand
GGCCGACTGTTCCGAGTCGAATTCGATCTGACGAGGCCCGTGGTTCAGGCGCCGTAGCTACAGATTTTATCGATGACGTTTTTCGGTACGGCCATGCCGTAAACGCGATAGAAAATACTGTTAAGGCGATCGGCTCGCCAGTCGTTGAACTTCGAGTTGAACACCCATTCGCCTGCCGTGTTTTTCGTGATGGTGTCTTCGAGAACGGCCAGATGTAGATCGACACCCGCCAAATATAAAGTGGTGCTGAATCGATCTTTCGATCGCTTGATCTCATCGAATCGATCTTCTTCGCGACGCACCCGTTCGAGCACGCCATAAGCTAACGCAGCGCCAATGACGACAATCATCGATGCGAGCACGGGACTCTCCGTCACGGCGTATACCGCTGCCATCAGGACCGCTGCAATCGCCGTGATCAGCATGAGAAGCAGTGGTTGTCGTTGCCGCTCTTCTTGCAGACGTGCGATCGCATCCAGCCACTCGCCGTAGATCTTGCAATACGAGTGGGCGAAATAGTTGAGTTGATCACTCTGCCTACGGCACTCGGCCACCTTGGCATCCGAACTGAAGAAGTCCGGTTGTGACGGTTGTTCGGATGGTTGTGGATCGTCTGTCATCGTTTAGGCACCACCAGCGTTTGTGCACCGTCACGAGATTTTAGCGTGAGTTGTTCCGGCGCGCGGCCTTCCTCAACCCAGCGCTCCAGAACCTCTAGAGGATCGAAGATGTCAGCCACCGGAGCCGGTCTTTCCCAGCAGTGTCCCCAGCCTGGAATCATGAAGAGCCGCGCCGCCGATTCGAGTTTGACTCGACCGCCTGTAGCGGCGGCTGCAGCGTCGAAGTAGTCCTCCAACGGTTTGGGAACGATCAAAGGATCGGCCAAGCCATGGTAGATCAGCAGCTTATTGCCACTATCGACGAAAGGCCGAAGATCGGTGTCTTTGGCGTCTGCCAATGCAGGAACAGGCGAGCGAGCGATCAACTCCTGCATTGCTTCGACCGGAAGCGCAGATTCCGCATGTGCTTGCTGCACACTGCGCTCCAGTATCCGTCGATATCCTGCTGAAGCACGAATGCCCCAGGCGGGTTTGTCAGCGCTGCCAAAAAGCCAGATATCCCCGTAATGTTCTGAGCCGAATTCGGCACCGGGGTAGATGAGTTGATTGTTCTTGTTTTTGACACCCGTATAGAGCGCGTTTAGCGCCGTTGCTTGTTCGCGACTAAGGCAACTCGAGTCTTCACAAATATTTTTGGTGAAGTCGATATCGCAGCTTCTCGGCTCGCTGATCATGCCGTCCTTATGGCCGTCGTTGGCATCGCATTGCTGCAAGACGATCTTTCTCAAGGGGTTCTGGATGGTCGAATCCAGCAAGAGTGTGTTGTCTGTATAGGCATGACTGATAAGCCAGTTGCCCCATAGCCCTGCCGTGCCGCTCAGATCGAAAATGCTCGCGCCCGCAGCGATGCCATCGAACAGGTGCGGATATCTTTGTGCAGCGATTAGTCCGAGACGCCCGCCGTTAGAGCAGCCCGAGAAGTATTTGTAGTTGGGATCTTTGCCATAAGCTTGTCGAGTCAGATCGAGACCGACATCGACCATCAGCGGCAAAATCCGATGTGCCCAGATCTCGAGCGCTTCCGAATCGGCCGCCCAGTCCGTATCCCAACTGGCAGCCTTATGCCCACCGTCATGAGCAATCGCTGCGTAACCTCGTTTGACCGCCTCATTGATCGAGTTGCT
>CAIVYV010000040.1 GCA_903910215.1 uncultured Pseudomonadota bacterium | reverse complement strand
GTGGAATTGGGTCGGCACCAAGAAAACACCGGTGAACTCACCTGAGCCGAGTTTGCTCACCACGGCCTCGGGATCGAACTTGGGCATGATCTCGCAGGTGCCACCAAAGAATACCGGGCACAGCGCAAACGCCATGCCGGCGCCATGGGCCAAGGGCGCGATGGCAAGAAATCGATCATCCGGGCCCATGCATCCGTATTCGATGGCGAACACCGGAAAAACCAGCGCACGTGCACGATGCGAGAGCATCACGCCTTTCGGGCGACCCGTTGTGCCCGAGGTGTACGGAATGCAAAACGTGTCCCATTCGCCCGCTAGACGCGGCGGTTCGGCGAGTGCCGATGCATTCGCAAGCCGCTGTTCGTAGTCGTCACCGAAATAGATGACCTGCTTGATGGTCGCGAAGCGAGCTGCGGCAATCGTGGCTCTACAGGTTTCGTGGGCAAACAGCACCTCTGCTCGCGCGTCGTCACAGATATCGGCGAGCTCGACCGAGTTGAGACGATGACTCAGCGTGGCGCTAGCGATGCCAACTTCCGAGAGGCCAACGACGACTTCCAAGAACTCGATGCAATTTGGGCCGACTACGGCAGCGTGTTGTCCAAACTGCAGACCGAGCTCGCCGAGCGCGTGGGCTTGTAGCCGATCGATACGCTGGCAAAATTCGGCGAACGTGCGGCGCTTCTCGCCCTCGATGAACATCGTCTTATCGGGCGTTCGGCGCGCAGAGCAGCGTATGCCCGTGGCGATCGTCAGCGGCTGATAAGTGGCTGGCACCGTCAGTTGAATGTTTTGCATGCAAAGTCCTGTGATGGTTTTACCAGTCTCGAGTTGATTCGACTGCCGCCAACAATTTTTGCGGCAGAGAGTCGCCGAGTTTGGCAATTCTCTCGCTCGGTCCACCCACGCTCAGGACGAGGGGGCGTAATGACAACGGGGTGGGCAACGCCGCCGCGTAAGCCGCTACATCCGGTATGACGGCGCTGTCGGCGAATGCGTAGCCGCGCTCACGAGCAAGGCGTACTTCGCGGCGCACCTCGCGCAGATCGACGCGTTCTTGGAGTCGCAGTTGGCTGCGCGATGCGAGTGAGGCGATCGTCGCATCCGGCAGGGTCGTACAGTGCGCCCAACCAATCGCGGAGTGCAGCAACGGCAGAGTCTGACCTACTTCGATAACGAGACGTATACCGCCGCTTTGAGCGGATACGTACACGACTTCGACCGCGAGATCGCCGATGGCGGATATCGAAACCGTTTCGCCGCAATCGCGCTGCAATCGATCGGCGAGTGCGGCGAGCCGAGGATCCAACCAGCGAATGTCCAGTAGCCAGCGACTCCAATTCGCGAAGCGTGCGGAAGGAAAGTAGGTGGCAGAGCGTCGATCGACTGTGAGCCAGCCGAGTTCCGTCAATGACTTCAAGAGGCTTGCGGTGGTCGAACGCGAGGTACCCAAGGCCTCGGCAATCTCCTGGCTCGACAGCGGCGAGTGCCTGCGCGCGAATAGTTCGAGCAGTCGCGTGAGACGCAACAGTTGCGGAGGTGCTGAGACGGAAGTCATGAAATACGAATATTCGTATTGAAAGGGTGTTGCAACAGGATTCCTTGACATTGGACGTTCTCGCAGAGAATCTGTCAATGCATCCAACTCATCCTCCCTGTGGAGATATGCATGACCTTCACGAAAGTTTCATCCTTTGTTCGATTCGCGCTGGCTTCGAGCCTCGTTGCAGCAGCTTCATCGGCTGCTTCTGCGCAGCAGGCCAACGATGAGGCCGTCGCGCTCGAAGAAATCACGGTCACCGCTCAGCGTCGAGAAGAGAGCCTCCAGACATCGCCGATTGCGATCACGGCCATCGATCCGACGATCATCGAACGTCGCCAGATGCTCGATACCAAGCAGGTCATTTTCAACGTTCCGAACCTGACGGGTAACAGCAACGTCGGTCAAACGACGGCGACGACCTTCTTCATGCGCGCCGTCGGTACGACGGAAAACCTCGCCACGGCCGATACCTCGGTTGGTCTCTACGTGGACGACATCTACGTGGCGCGTCAGGCGGTCAACAATTTCAATCTCGCCGACATCGAGCGAATTGAGGTTCTGCGCGGGCCGCAGGGCACGCTGTACGGGCGCAACACCAACGGTGGCGCCATCAAGATCGTCACCAAGAAGCCCTCGGGCGATAGCGAGCTGAACCTGCGTGCCGGCATCGGCAATTACGGTCGTTCGGAGTTTCGCGTGTCCGGTAACGGCGGGCTCGGCGGCGATCTCTACGGCCGCGTCAACGTGCTCGTGCAACAGGGTGACGGAATCATCCGCAACCGCACGCTCGGTACCGACGTGAACGACATGGAATATCAGGGCTTCCGAGTAGCGCTTCGCTATGCACCGGAAGGCGGGTTCGAAGCTAACTTCGCGTACGACTTCAGCCGTGACGAGACCAATGGCGGTTATGCGTCAGACATCGGCGGAATTATTCGTCCGCGCACGAGTAGTTTGTTTGATGTCGTCTCGAGCTATGACAATAAAGGTTTGGCCAAGACCAACGGTGGTCATCTGAACCTGAGCTGGCAGCTCGACAACGGCTTCTCGGTGCAGTCGGTCACGGGTTATCGCGACACGTCGCAGGACTTGCGCTTGGATCTCTCCGATCAGGCGCCGACTCGCTACACCTTGCTGCAACGTCAGGAGAACGATCAGATCTCGCAAGAAGTGCAAACCTCGGGCAACGTCACGGACGCACTGCGTGTGACGGCGGGTCTTTACTACTTCTCCGAATCGACCGACGTCGTGATGACCGACATCATCGCGCCGAACACCTTCGCCAAGGTGTTCAACGTCGACTCGTCAAGCACGGCGGCTTTCGGTCAGTTGGAATACACGATCGGTTCGGTCACGCTGCTTGCTGCCGCGCGATATACCAAGGACGAGCGTGATCTTGAGATTCGGCAGACGAGCTCGATCGCTGGCGCCTTGTTCAACTTCGACACCGCGGCTCTTGCAGCGCGTGGTGCGGCCGGTGCGAACATCAGCCCGAATCGCCGCTTCAGCGAAGTGACGCCCAAGATCGGCGTGAACTGGGAGATCAATGACGACCTGTTTGCGTATGCCTCGTACACCGAAGGTTTCCGCTCAGGTGGTTGGTCTGGCCGTGCGGTGCGCTCGGATCAGTACGTCAACTTCAACCCGGAAAACGTCGAGTCGTGGGAGGTCGGTGTCAAAGCCACTCTTGCTGACGGTCGCGCCCGTTGGAACAGCTCGGTCTTCCGCATGGACTACACCGATCTGTTCAACACGCTCGTCGTGAACAACATTTGGGCGGTACAGACAGCGGACGCGCAGATCCAGGGTCTCGAGAGCGAGTTGACCGTTCGTGCCAATGCGAACCTCGATCTCTTCGCCAATGTCGGCATCCTCGACACCAAGTACGTCGGCACCAAGCCGGTGAACCTGGCGAGCGATCTGCAGCGTGCGCCGAAGTTCCAGGGCAAGGTGGGCGCGTCGTTCAACTATCCGCTCTCGGGTGGTACGTTGCTGATCAACGGCGATGTGTTCTTCACGGACAACTACATCGTCTCGCCCGCCAATCTGGCATTCACTGCGCCGGCATTGCCTAAGGGTGTGAGCGAAGTGCAGGGCTTCGAGTTGGTCAACGCTTCGGTCGGGTACCGTTGGGGTGATGATCGATATGAAGTCGCTGCCTCGTGCACGAACTGCATGGATAAGGAGTACTTTGAAGCAGGCACCTATACGGCCACTTTTGCTGCCGTGTACCCGGGTGCTCCGCGTCTGTACCGTCTGACGGTATCGGCGAAGCTCTGAGTTCAATTCTTCGGCAATCTGTCCGATCATTCGGCGGCGGTAGCAATACCGCCGCCGTTTCTTTATCGCCATGCTGAACAATCGATATCCAACCCAAATCGCCCATCGTCGAATCCTGATTTCCGTTCATGGCCGTCAAGTGATGGCTCGAGTGGCGGGCAGCGGTCCAGCGGTGTTGGCCCTGCATGAGTCACCGCGGTCCTCCCATTCGTTGCTGCCGCTGATCGACGCGCTGGCATACCGATACACGGTGATTACGCTAGATACGCCAGGTTATGGCGAATCGGATGCGCTCGAGCCGTCCAGACCGGAAGCGAGTGATTTCGTCGCAGTGATCGGCGGCGTGCTCGACGCGGTACAGATTCGCAAAGTGTTGCTTTACGGAACGCATACGGGTGCGGCACTCGCGGTGTCATTTGCCCTGACGCATCCAGCGCGTGTGGCCGCGTTGGTGCTTGATGGCTTCGCTGCCTTCGATGCCGAAGAACAGCGCGACTTCAATGATCGTTATCTTTGTCCTTTCGAGCCCGCATGGGACGGCTCGCATCTGGCCGAGCTTTGGTCACGGGTGCGCGATCTGTACATGTGGTTTC
>CAIVYV010000039.1 GCA_903910215.1 uncultured Pseudomonadota bacterium | reverse complement strand
GATTCGATAGGGGCCGTTGCTGACGATGTATTCGGGCTTTGACCATTCGCGACCTCGAACTTTGACGATGTGCTCCGGCACGCAATAAGCCGTGCAGAGATTCAAGGGCAGTTCGACATCGGGATGCTCGAGTCGAATGACGAGCGTCGAGGCATCCGGCGCCGTTACACCGAGGGTTTCCGGTCCCTTGCGCGCGAAGCGCAGGTCGCGGGCACCGGCAATGGAGTCGAGACGAACCGCATTCGGCGCGCCTGTTTCCGGATCGAGATAGCGACGCAAAGTGAAAACGAAATCCCGCGCGGTGAGCGCTGTGCCGTCGGACCACTGCAGCTTCGGTCGTAGCTTGAAAGTCCAAGTCAAACCGTCCGCCGAGGTTTGCCAGCTGGCAGCGCAGCCGGGCACCACACGGCCATTCGCATCGGTCACCGTGAGACCGGCGAACAGTTCGGCGGCCATTTCCGCGGTCACTTGTCCGGTGGGTCGCTGTGGATCGAGCGAGGTCATTTCGCTGGCCACGACGCGGCGCAGGGTGTTCCCCGATTGAGCCTGCAGTCTCGCGGGTAGTGCGAGCGAAGTCGCAACCGAGGCTGCGATGAATGAGCGACGATCCATGTTCGGTTTCTTTGACCTTCGGTTACTTGATGGCGCTAACGTAGCGGGCCGAGATGATCTTCCAGTCGACCACTTGCCACCATGCGTCGAGATAGTCGGTGCGACGATTTTGGTATTGCAGGTAGTACGCGTGTTCCCACACATCATTGCCGAGCAGCGGCGTACCGCGATCGGTGACGACATCCATCAAAGGATTATCCTGATTCGCCGTGGAGACGATCTTCAGTTTGCCGTCGGGCGTCACGATCAACCAGGCCCAACCCGAACCGAAGCGCGCAAGACCCGCTGCCTTGAAAGCAGCCTTGAACTGATCAAGTGATCCGAAGTCGCGATCGATGGCAGCACGCAGCTCGGCTGACGGCTCGCCGCCCTGGTTCGGTCGAGTCATCGATTGCCAGAAAAACTCGTGGTTCCAATGTCCGCCACCATTGTTGCGGACCGCCATCGGGGCTTCCGATACTTTCGCGAGCAGTTGTTCCAGCGAGCGTCCTTGCAGAGCCGCATTGTCCGCGACGGCTTTGTTGAGGTTGTCCACGTAAGCTTTATGGTGTCGACCGTGGTGGATCTGCATCGTCTGGGTGTCGATCACCGGCTGCAGCGCATCATGCGGATAGGGCAGCGGAGCAAGGCTGAAAGATTCTGCGAAGGCCGGCACGCAAAACGCAGCGAGCAGCGCCCATCCATAGCGAATTCGCGAATTCATGCGGGATCTCCAAAGGGTTGCAGACAGGGGTTGCAGACGTCGCCAAGAATACCGAGGCTGCCCCGGAAAATCAGCCAATTGGTTGCGCCACCTTGCGGGCGTTCAGTAGGTCGGCTTCAGGTGCTTATGGCTATGGCCGCGGCCGCCGTGCGAGTGCTTGTCGGCTGATTCGACCGTGACGAGATTGAGGTTGCCGTGACGCACGCCTGGCTCTGCGGTGATTGCCGCAGCGAAAGCCTGCACGTCGCGAGTGTTTCCCTGCAGCACGACCGTTTCGAGACAATTCTCATGATCGAGATGGACATGCATCGATGCGACCGTCAGGTCGTGATGCGCATGCTGCTTGGTCGCTAATCGTTCCGCCAAAGTGCGCTGGTGGTGATCGAAGACGTACGACAGACTCGCGACGCACTGGTTGCCGTGCCCCGCCATTTGCTTTAAGTCTTCGAGTCGATCGCGAATGAGATCGCGCACCGCTTCGCTACGATTCTCATAGCCACGTTCCTTGACGTAACGATCAAAAGCCTCAGCCAAGGCGTCGTCTATGGAAATAGTCAGCCGCTGCATGGACATCACCTCGCGGTGTCGTGAAAGGCTTGAATCAAAGGCAGAAGCGCCTCACTCGGTGGGCCATCGCGGTAGGCGAGCATCAGCGGTCGTTGCCACTCGAATTGGTTTGAGGGCAGTGCGACCAGATTGCCACTGGCAAGATCCGGTCCGAGCAGCGCCGTCGGCAACACCGTCAAATGTCGCCCGTATTCGAGCAAGGTTCGACAGAACTCGATCGAACTGGTTTCGATGCTGAAGTGTGGCGGTGCGAGACCGGCAGACTCGAACGGCTCGCGCCATGCGGCCTCGACATCGCCCGAGTTGCTACCGCGTATCCATGGATAGCTCGTCAGATCTTCGGGAATGATTTCTTTGGTTGCCGCACATAGCGGATGTCTTCGTCCAGCGATGATTCGATACGACTCGTGACCAAGCGTTTCTCGGATGATGCTGGAGTGATCGTCGGCGTTCGGGTGGGTGCGGATGTATACGGCAACATCGAGGGTGTTGTCGGTCAGGCCGGCCAAGAGCTCCGTTTGCAGGCCGCTCGTGATCGTGACGGTGATGCCCGGATGTCGCCGCTCGAGAGTCTCGACAGCGGTCGCTACGCGACTGGCGGCGGCGGTGGGGCTTGCTCCGATGCGGATGCGACCGCTGCGTTGGATCGCGTCTGATTGCAGCGTTTGGCGCAGCAGCGTTTCGTCGCTGATGACCTGGCGGGCAAAGCGGGCGAGTTCATGGCCAAAGGCGGTCGGCCGGGGCACGGAGGATTCGCGATCGAGTAGACGCACGCCGAGTTCGGCCTCGAGCTGTCGTAGCGACTTGCTGATGGCTTGCTGCGTTCGTCCTAGGTAGGTTGCGGCTCGCGTGAACCCCCCGTGATCGATCACGGCGAGAAAGTAGCGTAGCTGCTGAATCTGCATGGCCTCGTCATGGTAACTCCCGGTTGGGGATGGGGGAATGGAAGTTGTTTTCCGGCAGGCGAGCGATGCGGCAGGCTTGCAGGATCAACAAACGGGAGTCGACAGCATGGCGAGTCTGCAGAGCGTGACCCACTGGGCGGACGAGACGGACGTTTTGATCTGCGGATACGGATTGGCCGGCGTGACTGCCGCCATTGAGGCGCACGATCTCGATCCCGGTGCCGATGTTCTGATTCTCGAGAAGATGCCGGAAGCTTGGGCTGGCGGTAACTCGCGCGTGTCGGGTCAATCCTTGTTGATCTCGAAAAACAAGGAGGCGTTGAAGTCGTATCAGCGCGCCATGAGCCAACCGAACCCGATTCCCGAAGACATGTTGGACGCTTGGGCCGAGCGAATGGTGACGCTCGAACCCTACATAGAAGCGCGCGCTGCCGAAGTCGGTGCGACCTATCTGCATGGTACCGGCTGGTCCGAGCGCGGCGTGGTCTTGGAGTTTCCGGAACTCGGCGCTGCGGAGGCGGTCGCGCATACGGCGACGATTCTTCCAGTCCCTAGTGGCGTGTGGCTCGCATTCAAGGCGAACGTCGAAAAACGCTCGCGGATCCGTAAGCGTTTCGAGACTCGAGTGCTCGATCTCATCCAAGATCCAGATACCCTCGAGGTTTTCGGCGTCGTTGCCGAGATCTCTGGTGAGCGTCGCTATATCCGTGCGCGACGGGGTGTCGTGATGTGCACGGGTGGCTTCGAGAACAACCTCGACATGCATCGCAATTATTTTGGTCTTTCGCAGGCGCACCCACTCGGCACGCCCGGTAACACGGGTGACGGTTTACGCATCCTGCAGAAAGCAGGTGCCGATATGTGGCACTTGCGCAATCAGGGCCAGTCGGGCGGCATTTGGCCGGGATTCCGATTTCCCGGAAAAGACACCGTCTTTCTCAGGCAGCTCTTTTGGCAGACCTTTAGCTGGATCGATGTGGGCCGCGATGATCAGCGATTCTTCGATGAGACTTGGGAGTGGCAGCTCACGCACTACAAGATGAAGAGTCACGGTGAGTGGATCGACACCCCGCACCATCGTGTATTGCCGATCCACATGATTTTTGACGAAACCACCCGAGTGCATAACCCACTCATCACCAAGGTCATGACGTGGAATGCCGTTGTGGAGAACTACCCATGGAGTGACGACAACAGCGCCGAAGTCGCCAAGGGCTGGATCGTACGCGCAGATTCCATCGAAGAGCTGGCGACGAAGATCGGCCGAAATCCGATCGAACTGACAGTAACCGTGCGTAAGTACAACGAAGCTTGCGCCAAGGGTATCGATGAGGAGTTCGGGCGCAGCAAGGAGACGCTGTACGCGATCGACAAGCCGCCTTACTACGCCATCGAGATCGTGCCCGCGATCGTCTGCACGGGCGGTGGCGCGAGACGCAATATCGAATCCGAGGTGCTGACGCCGGAAGGCGGTAAGATTCCGCGTCTTTACGAAGCAGGCGAGTTGGGCTCGATGTTCTCCAGCCTTTATCAAAATGGTTCACACCTCACCGAGGCGATGATCTCGGGTCGTGCCGCGGGGCGTAACGCGGTTCAGCAAGGCATGCGCAAATGAAGATCAAGACGCCTGCGATGAAACTCGATCTGCGCATCGACAAGATGGAGGTGCGCGATGGAGAACTGCGTCTCGATGGTGTGGCGGGTGTGTTGCCCTGCGAGGCATCGCTCGGTGCCGCAGAGGCTCGCCGTCTGATCCTGCAAGCTTTGCGTCCGAAGATCATCCTCTGGGCGCTCTTCGGTAAAAGTGCATCCGGCGGCAAATAGCGAGATGGATCTCTACTGGACGCTGGTCTTTCTACACGTCATCGCGTTTGCGTATTGGCTCGGCGTTGATTTTGGCGTCTATGTGACTGGCGGTTACGTCGCGCGCGCCGATCTTCCGCTCGCCGAGCGGCTGCGATTTCTTGCCGCGAACCGCCATCGTATTGCTGCCCGTGCTCGGATTGCAGATCGCGGCTATGCGGGAGGCGATCTTTCTGCCTGAGTGGGGAAAGCTCGCTGTTTGGTTAGGTGGTGCCGCGTGGGTTGCCATCGTTTGGGGCGTGTTCGCCCGTCGTGGTACGCCGTTCGGTGAGCGATTGCAGCGTATCGACGTCACGCTGCGTTATATCGTCATCGCAGTGCTCGTGGTGATCGGCACATGGTCGCTGATCGAGTCAGGCCCCGTGAAGGAGAAATGGCTGGCCGCGAAGTTCTTGAGCTATGCCACACTGCTCGCGATCGGGTTGTATCTGCGCTCGGTCATCAAGGCTTGGCGTGTCGGATTCATTGAATTACAGCGTGGTCCGAGTGAGTCTGCCGAGCAGTTGATTGCTCTTGGCATTCAACGCGGAAGACGCGGTGCGTGGCTGTTTTGGGCCATCATCGCTCTGACTGCTTATCTCGGTGTCGCCAAGCCGTTCTGACGTTCGGGAGTTGTTGCCGTGTCCTATTCTTTGGTGTCGTGGGCGCACGTTCTTGTCATGGGTTATTGGTTGGGCAGCGAGTTGGTGATCAACGCGCTCACGCACTACATCGCGCGTACCACGAGCCTGTCCGGCGCGGAACGCATGCGGCTTTGGGATTTTCTGCTCGATGTCGATCAGCACGTACGTAATGCGATGATCATGTCGGTGCCGCTCGGCTTTACCTTGGCGTCGATGCTCGGGCTCGTGCCGATCGAAGGCATTAGCATGTGGGCTTTGTGGATCGTGTCGGCCTTGTGGTTCTGGTTCATGTGGATGGTTCACTGGCGGCGCAAGAGCCCGAACGGTGCCGTCTGGGCTCGGTGGGATTGGCGCCTTCGCTATCCGCTCATCGCCTTTTTCGCGGGCAGCGGCGCGCTGTCCTTGGCGATCGGCTGGCCGTACCACGAGCCTTGGCTCGCAGCCAAAGTCTTGTTGTTCGCAGGCACCATTGTCTGCGGCATCTTCGTCCGTCACTACATCCGCGAGGCTTACCGGTCTGCGTTGCCCGCCATTGCGGCCGATCGCGCAACCGATGCCGACAATGCGGAGTTCCGTATCCTCATGATCAAGGGCACCTGGGCGCTGGTGGTGCTATGGGTGCTGCTGTTCACGATCGGCGCGCTCGGGGCCCTCAAACCCGGCTAGAATTCGGAGGATGAACCTCCGGATCCTGCCTGCTTCGTTGGCCCGCCTGCTCGGGCTCTCCCTGACTCTGTTGTGGCTCTCGGCCTGCCTCTCGAGCGCGGCTCCAAAGGCGCCCACGATTACGGAACAGCCGAAGGATCGAACCGGTTTCGTGACCCAAGCGGTCAAGTTCGATTTGGGCGTATCGGGTAAGCCGCCATTCACGTTTCAATGGTTCCGTAATGGAGTCGCCATCGCCGGCGCGACGGATCCCACCTATGTCACCCCCGCTTTGACTTTGGCAGACGAGGGGTCGAAATACTCGGTGCGGATCTCCAACGCGGATGGTTCCGTGACCAGTAACGAAGCGACCTTGACCGTCAAACCCGGTCCGACGCTGACCGGCCAACCGACCTCGCAATCGGTCGCACTCGGTGCAAGCGCGAGCTTCACGGTGGCAGGTTCGGGCGAGCAGCTCGTCTACCAGTGGTACCGAGACGAATTGCCGATCAGCGGTGCCAATGCCGCTACCTACACCATTAGTGCGACGACTGCGGCGGATGACGGCGCCGTGCTGCGCGCTTATGTCATCAACCCGGGTGGCTTCGTCGTTTCGCAAGCGGCGACGTTGACCGTCAGCGCCGCGCCAGCGATCACCATCCAGCCGGTCTCGCAAACGCTCGTCGCGGGCGATGCGCTCGCACTCGGCGTGTCGGCTACGGGCGGCAATTTGCAGTATCAGTGGCGGCGTAACGGCACGGATATCTTCGGTGCCACGAATCGCGTCTTGCGCATCGCCTCGATTGCGAGCGAAGACAACAACGCGGTGTTCTCCGTGATCGTGCGCAACGCGCAAGGTTCCGTGACAAGCGCCAATGCGACCGTCACCGTAATTGCAGGTGACGTTGCTGCGTTGCCCAAAGCGGCGGCGGATGTTGCCGTCTCCGATACGGGTTTGATCACCGGCGGATTCGTCTTAGTACGTCGTAGCAATGGCAGCATCGCGAGTTGGGGTCATGCGGTTGACGGTCAACGTGGCGATGGCACGGCCGGCGAAGCCACCGACACGATCGCAACGGTCAAACTGCCTGCGGGGCGTAGCGCCAAAGCCGTCGCCGCCGGCGGCTTTCATGCGATGGCGTTGCTCGATGATGGTAGCGTCGTCACTTGG
>CAIVYV010000038.1 GCA_903910215.1 uncultured Pseudomonadota bacterium | reverse complement strand
TGTTACTAGCAGCGTCGACATCAGGAACTGCAGATCGACGAGGGGAGCGACTTCCGCGAGGCGCTGTACGCCTGCTACCAGGCTGATCTGCAGCGCCAGCGCAGCCATGAGAAATCCCGGTACGCCCCAGATGAGCGCTGCCGAGATGACAGGCACAAAGAATAGATAGAAGAACCGTAAATCGCCTGGGTTGCCGACAAGAAAGACGAGCGCGAACGCTGCAAATAATCCAAGCAGTACGCCAATGAACGCAGCAGGGCGTGAGACGATGGCCTGCACTAGTAACGGAGTGTCAGCAAATCGTAATAGCAGCGGGGCGAGCAGCAGAATGCCGTTTAGGTCACCCACCCAAAAGCGCGCGAGGGCCGAGGAAAATTGATCGGCTGGAATGAGGCTCGCAAGTGTATAGAGCCCGACGCTGACGGTGCCGGCAGTGATCGCCGTCGCCGAAGCGGTTGCGATGAACTTGAGGGTTCCACCGAGAGTTGCAACACCGTCCATCGGCACTCTTTGACGCAACAGCCACGCGGCGCCTTGATATACCGCAGTGATGCTGATCGCCTGCACCGGCAATATCCACGCGTGCATCGGAATGCCTCGGATGACGATTTCCGAGACTAAAAACGCGGCTGCCACCCAGCCAAAGCTGCCGCGATAGGCATACAAGAAGGCGAGCACCAGCCCGGTTTGTGGCGAGAGCGGTGTTATGCCGAGTTTGAGGACGGGCTGCACATAGCTGACGGCATCCAGCGCAACGTGTGCGATGAAATAGAGAGCGATCAGCCACGGGGTTGCACGTACGGGCTTGGCCGGATTATCGGTTTTTGAGGTATCGGAAACCATTGCCGCCCAAGTTGTCTGCGTCAGAGCGGAAAGCTTAGGCGCCCGCACAATTGCATTCAATCGCCGTGTCACGGGAGAGCATCATGGCTACACGCGTACGTTTCGGCATTGAGGAAGAGTTCTTTCTGACTGATCTCGAAACCGGTGCAGTGGTGAGTCGTCCTTCAGCAGCGTTCCACGCGGCCGCGCGAGATGCGCTGGGGGACTTTTTATCGCACGAGTTACTGCAATGTCAGATCGAGCTGAAGACGCCTATTTTGCAGGTATCCGCGGAGGCGATTGAGTCGTTGACGGCAGGACGTCGTCGCTTGTTTGGGATCGCTAGCTTGTTTGATATGGGTATTGTTGCCGCTGGCACCCATCCGCTGGCGCAGTGGCGTTCGCAGATTCCAACATCAGAGGTGCGGTACGAGGAGTTGCTCGACGATTTTCAAATTATCGCGCAACGAAATCTCTTGTGTGGGTTGCATGTTCATGCGGAAGTTCACGAGGGTATCGATCGTATCCAGCTCATGAATCGAGTCATGCGTTGGTTGCCACTATTCTTGGCTTTGAGTGCGTCCTCGCCCTATTGGGCGAGACAGGATACGGGCCTGATGAGCTATCGGCAGGCCGCCTACGACGAGTGGCCAAGGACTGGGATTCCACGACTGTTTGAAGACGAACTCGAGTATCAGCGCTATGTCGGAACATTAGTTCGTGCAAGAGCTATTCCCGATGAAAGTTTTATCTGGTGGTCAATACGACCGTCTTCTCGTTACCCGACGATCGAGCTGCGAATCACGGACTCATGTCCCCGAGTGATTGATGCAGTATGCATTGCCGAGCTTTTCCGAGTCGCGGTCCTGCAGGAATGTCTTGATGCCGACAGAGTCGATGCAACGAGTTTGCGCGATGGAATCGAGCGACTTCTGATCGAGGAAAACCGTTGGCGAGCCAAGCGGTTTGGAGTTCGCGCAAAGTGGCTCGATGCCGAGTCCGGATTGAATATCGACTTGTCAGACTGTCTTAGTCAGTTAGCTCGCCGCTGCGCGAATGCCGTGGGCGAACTGCAGGCTGATTGGGCGTTTGACCACGCCCGACGAGTTATCGCCGAGGGCAGTAGTGCGGAGCGTCAACGGCGGGTATTTAGTGAGGGGCGGGCGGCGGGGCTGACAACGGCGCGCGCCCTTAGACGGGTCGTACAGGCTCTCGTCCAAGAGACCCGGGGGTAAGGGCCAGCCCGGATTGGCGGACTGGGAGGCCCTGCCGTACCTTGGCGTCCGAGCGGGCTGATTCGCTCGATTCAATGACCTAGCAGTGTCCCGATCCGCAGGCCGACGTGCCTGCGGGTCGGGTTTTAATGAGGACCGCCATGACTCGAATCAGCCGCCTTGCAGCGGTTTTGCTGCTGATGTGCTCTGTGCCCGGCCATTCGGCCCAGTCAGCTACCGACAAACTCATCAAGTCCGCCGAGCGCAACCTTGCCGATTTGACTCGGTGGTCCAGCACGGTCTCTGCGGGTGAGGCGACCCAGTTAAGCGATGACAAGCGGTCTACGCTCTTTCGGATTCATTCCGAGACGCAGCGCTCGGTGCGCGCTTTGAGCATCGCCGCCCGCGACGACTTCAGTCGACAGTTCGCTGCAGGCTACCAAGATTTCGCCGCCGCACTACGCGGTTTGCATCGCGCGGTCGTGCTCGGGCAAGACGCCAGCAGTCACTTGGCCAACTCGGTAAGCGAAGCGGCTGATTTACTGGCGATGATCAAAGATATCGAAACGCCAGCAGGGCAACGAGAGTCGGCAGCAGCGCCGACACGAGCAAGCCTGTCGGACTGACGGCACCCTCGTCGAAGTAACGACGAAGGATTGCAACGCCTGCCGGGTTCGGTGCGTTGGCAATAATGGTCAGGCCGCCACCCGTCACGGCGCCCGCTACGAGTGAATATTTGAACTCGTCGGATAACCCTTCCACCAGCGAGCCGAGATAGGTCAACGCCGCATTGTCGGTGATGGCTGTCAGTGCAGTAGCACCATAGAAAACGGCATCGCTGCTCATGTTGACGAGTAGCGGTTGCAGCCACCATTGCTGCTGTCCGCCCAGCACGACGAGCCCGCCCAGAAAAAAGGCGACCAGCAGGCCTTCACGCAGGATCAAGCGATCCTGGTGGGCAGAGTAAGCCGTGGCGATTCCCATAAACAGCAGGAACAGCCCGATGAAGAGCGGCGGGTAGTGTGCAAACAGGACGATGCCAGCCAAGATCGCGATGTGAATCAACACCAGCGGCATCGGTACGGCAGGGCTCTCCGATGCCGGATCTTTTGCTGTCGAAACCTGCGCCAGTTCCTTGGCGAAAAGCAGTGTCACGGCAAGGCCGTTGATGAGCACAGCGATGGCCGCTTTCCAGCCGAAATGGGTGAGCATGAAAGCCGTGTCCCAATTCCAGGTGCCCGCCACCATCAGCACCGGCGGTGCCGCATAGGCTGTCAGCGTGCCGCCGATCGAAATATTGACGAACAGGACGCCGATCGTCGCGTATTTGAGCTTGGATGAAATGTCTTTCGAAAAAAACTTATCTGCCAGCATCAATGCCGCGAGCGTCATGGCGGCAGGCTCGGTGATGAACGAGCCGAGCAGTGGCACCGCCGTAAGAACGATGAAGTAGGTGGAAATACCGCCTTTGCCCGGGATCAGCTTGGCGAGTACTTCAACGAGTTGCTTGGATGTCTGCAGGATCGGTCGTGTCGCGGCGACGACCATGATGACGAATACGAACAACGGTTCGGTGAAGTTTCGTGAGTTGACGTATTGCTTCATCGCGTCTGTGCTTTCGATCATCACCATCGTGACCGCGAGCACCAGGGCCCAGAAGCCGAAGACGATCTCGACTTCGCCTAGCAGGTGCCACAGGCCGCTATGGGCCGGTCGGGTGTGCGCGAGGTGCTCGAAATACTTCGTTGAAAAAGTGTGGATGATCGCGACCGCAAACAGGACGGCGGCGATGATTTGCAGTGTGGTGGGGCTTAAAGACGACATAGGGGGATTTTAGCGGAGAGGTAGTGGTGCCGGGGTATACTTCTGACCCATGGATCCTCAATCAGTTCAGACGGCTGTCACGGCCTCCGTCTTGGTGAGTTTCATTGCGATGGAGCTCGCACGCGGGCGGTTTTTCCCCCGGCAGGCTTCACGCGAGGACAACCGGTTGGACGTGGCTGTCACGCTTTTGTTCCCCCTGATCTCCCTCGGTGTGCTTGCCGCATCAACGGGGTTGGCCTCCGTGCTGATCCCGCAGCATCAAGGGGCGCTCGCCGACTGGCCTTGGTGGGGAATGCTGTTGACCCTGTTGGTCGCCGATGACTTGACGCAGTACTGGTGGCACCGGTTGTCACACACCAGCCGTTTTTGGCCGCTGCACCGAGCTCATCACTCCGCAAGCTATATGAGCGTGCGGGTGGTGTATCGCAATAACGCCTTCTATTACGCGATGATGCCCGGGTTGTGGCTGAGCGGGCTTTTGATTTTCCTCGGTTTTGGTTGGGTTTACGTGGCATATGCCATCGTCAAAGTCACCGTCATCATCGGCGCTCATTCCAGTGTTCGGTGGGACGAACGGTTATATCAGTGGCCGGTTACTCGACCTTTGATGTGGGTTCTGGAGCGGACTATCTCCACGCCGGCAACTCACTACGCGCACCACGCGTTGACTCAAGATGATGGCGTCGGTCACTACACCGGAAACTTCGGTAATCTGCTTTTTCTTTGGGACATCATCTTCGGAACCGCGCACATCACCCGAAGATATCCTGCCGAGTACGGCCTCGCGGATGACCGAACGCATGGTCATGAGCCTTGGGCAACGCAATTTCTCTATCCCATTTTTCGGTCCAAACGCCGTGCATCGGCCCTTCATTGGCCCCCGGGAAAGCCGCCGGAGTAACTTGTATGCGGACTCACGCGAAGGTAACCCCCGAACTGCGTCGTTGGATCATCACGCAGACTGAGGCAGGACAGACTCCGGAAGCGTTGCTTGAGGCAATGATTAAGTTGGGATGGCCTGAAGGTGCAGCGCTCGAAGTGATGGAGCGTGCGTTGACCGAGAAGGTCGCGCAGATTCGTGCCAAGGGCGCAGCGAGCGAGACCGTGCCGGGCGTCGAGCCGAGTCCAGAGTCGGGGTCATGAGAGCGTCCCGCGCCGCGATCGACGCGCTGCCGGTGTTTCCGTTGAGGGTCGAGAACTTTCTTCAGAATGATGAGTGCCAAGAGTTGCTCGCCTTTCTGAACTCGGATCACGCGGACTTCGGGTCGTTTGATCTCACCGCCGACTACTGGAGTGGACGAACCTTGACTCCGGATCGTCTCGCGCAGCAATCGATACTGGCGTCTTTTCGGGATATCCGTGATCGAGTGGTGACAACTCTCCACAGCACACTTGAGGCGCATCTCGGCTCGCAGCCTCCCTTGTTCGCGGATTTGGTGAATTTTGCTCGTTGGCCGTCTGGCTATGAATTACATCCCCATGCTGACAGCGAGAATCCAGGTGGCGTTCCGCACCCGTTCCCGTGGCGTGACTTTGCGTCGGTGATCTACCTGAATGACGACTACGAAGGTGGGGAAATCTACTTTCCAAATTTGAGTCTCGAACTGAAGCCACTACCCGGAACCCTGATCACTTTCCCTGGGACGCTACGTTATCTGCACGGTGTCCGTCGAGTTACTGGGGGGATGCGTCATACGATTGCTTCGTTCATCACGTTTGATGAGTCGAAGCGCTATGACTTTTGAGAGGCGATAATGATCAAAGTCCCTGAAGATACGATCGCGGCGATTCCTTACGACGATTTTTATCGCGGTCGTCAGGATGAGGTGTATTTCAATCTTCGGGGCGACAACAAACGCGAATGGTTTTCGCGCCATGCCTATTTCTGTCTGCCGCTTGTGATCGGCAATCAGTATGGCTTTGCGATGAGGTCTTTGCTGCGCGCCACATTCTTATGGAATGGCGGGCCAGACCCTGCTGATACGACTGTGACTTTTCACGATACCGAGGAAGTGCAACGCCTCGCTAGTTTGCAAACTATGGTTTCGAACTTCGGCCTCGGAATCGTCACGGTTCAGGCTGCATTCGCTTTGCGAACGTCGCCCGATATCAGCTTGATGACGATGCAGCCACCCAATTACTTCATCGATGGTTTGCAGAATATGACTGGAGTGGTCGAGACCGATAATTTACGTCGTGACTTCACCTTCAATTTGAAAGTCACGCGACCCAACTTCCCGATCGAGATAGCAGTGGGTGATGTCATTGCCGGATTCATTCCTTATCCGCGTGGCTTTGTAGAAAAGTTCGAACTGGTTGATGGTACGAAGCTATTTACGTCAGAGCAGATCGCTGAAGAGCAGCAAGTCGCTCGCGATTTTGGTCGTGAGAGAAGCGATATAGACGTGCTGCGACCCGATGGTGTTGGTCGTCGCTACCATCGTGGCGAGGATGTATACGGCAAGCCCTTCGAGAACTCTCATCAGACCCACCTGACAGGTCGGTCTGGTCGCAAGACGCGGGAGCCGAAGTCATGAGCCCGCATACCTTGTTCGACCATGGAAGGTTGCCTCTCATTTGTGTACCGCTGGTGGCGAAGACTCGTGCCAATCTTTTGGCGGATGCTGCCGCCGTCGTCCCTCAGCGCCCCGATGTAATCGAGTGGCGAGTCGATCATTTTGCGGACATTGAGTCCCCTGATTTAGTGGTTGCCGCTGGGAGCGCTCTGCGCGAGATCACTGGCGATATCCCTTTAATCTTCACACTGCGTTCAAGCGCCGAGGGCGGGCACCCACTGAGCCTCTCGCCGCAGGCAGTGGAGGCACTTCGTCTGGCAGCAGCAGATCAGCTGCCCTTTGAGTTTCATGACGTCGAGATGCGTTCGCCGGACAGTTTAACGAGTGAGCTGATACGCAGGGTGCATGCACGCAGCGGAAGAGTGATTCTGTCTGCACATGACTTTAAAGTCACTCCGAACGACGATGCGCTGGTGTCGTTGTTCTCGCGTGCACATCAGCTCGGTGCTGATGTGGCTAAAGTCGCCGTGATGCCTCAATCACCTGAGGACGTGCTGCGTTTATTAGCGGTGACGAAGCGTATGTCTCAGGCGCTGCCCATTCCGATTGTCAGCATCTCGATGGGCTATCTCGGGGTCATGAGTCGAATATTCGGCGGTGTCTTTGGATCGGCAATGACGTTCGCGACCGGAGCGGGTGAGTCGGCGCCTGGCCAACTTCCCATTAAAGAGCTACGTGAGATTCTCAGCCAAGTCAGCTGAGCTTACTGCGCCCAATGTAGGCAGCGCTCGACGGCGCGGCCCCACTCAGTCATGCGAGCGGCAGCCGCATCACGCGACATGCGCGGCTCGAAGACTCGGTCTATTTTCCAGCGTTCCGTGACGGCGTTTTCGTCGGCCCAAAAGCCGGCTGCAATTCCCGCAAGATAAGCGGCACCGAGTGCAGTCGTTTCCGTTACCGCTGGTCGAATCACGGGTACACCGAGTAGATCGGCTTGAAACTGCATCAACAAGTCGTTTCTCGCCGCGCCGCCATCAACGCGCAACTCGTGCAGCGGATGCTCGGCATCTTGTTGCATTGCCAGTAGCAGTTCTGCACTCTGGAACGCAATCGCTTCGAGCGCTGCACGAGCAATGTGTCCTTTGGTCGTACCGCGCGTGATGCCGATGATTGACCCTCTTGCAAATGGATCCCAGTGCGGGCTGCCCAGTCCCGTGAAGGCTGGTACTACATAGACACCGCCATGGTCAGGTTCCGAGCTGGCGAGCGCTTCGATTTCACCAGAGCTCTTGACGAGGCCTAGCCCATCGCGAAGCCATTGCACGACGGCGCCTCCGACGAAGACGCTGCCTTCTAGCGCGTATTGAGTCGCATCTGGGCCGATGCGGTTCGAGCATGCGGTCGTCGAGAGCAGTCGATGCCGTGATCGCAGCGGCTGCTTTCCCGTGTGCATCAGCATGAAGCAGCCGGTGCCGTAAGTGTTCTTTGCCATGCCCGGCTGAAAGCACGCTTGACCGAAAAGCGCGGCTTGTTGATCGCCAGCCAATGCGCCGAGTGAGAGCCGTCGACCGCCAAGTTGAATGGACTCGAGCTGCGAAAATGACGACGGCACGATCCGTGGCAGGCAGGCCGAGGGGATTTTTAGTAAGTCCAGCATCCACGGGTCCCACTCACCGGTACTTAGATTCATCAATAACGTGCGACTCGCATTAGTGATGTCGGTGATGTGAAGGCGTCCGTCCGAGAGCTTCCAGGTCAGCCACGAGTCCATCGTGCCGAAACACAATTCGCCTTTTTCTGCTCGGCGGCGGGCTCCGGGTATGTGCTCTAGCATCCACGCCAACTTGGTTCCCGAGAAATAGGGATCGAGTAATAGTCCCGTACGCTGCGCGACTTCAGTTTCAAAACCCGCCGACTTCAGCGCTTGGCAAGTATCCGCAGTGCGTCGGTCTTGCCAGACGATGGCTCGACCGATGGGCTCACCGGTGTTGCGATCCCAAAGAACGCTGGTTTCACGTTGATTGGTGATGCCGACCGCAGCGATATCGGCGTCGCTAGCTCCCGCAGAATCCAGAGCTTCTAGTAGCGTTTGGCTTTGGGTCACCCAAATTTCGTTGGCATCATGTTCGACCCAGCCTGATGACGGAAAGTACTGCTGAAACTCCCGTTGGGCGACAGCGATCACACGGGCTTCATGATCGAATAGGATCGATCGCGAGCTAGTGGTTCCCTGATCAAGAGCGAGTACCCATCGAGCCATCGAATCCCTCCGGTTACGTCGTGTATTTCCTTGCGAGTATTTTGCTTGCCAAGTATATGTCGGGAATATGGGGGACATCACGGAACTGCTTGGTCGTGCGCGCGAGGGTGATAGCCGTGCACTCGATGCGGTCTTTGACGCGCTCTACGAAGATCTTCGCCAAATTGCGAGATCACGTCTTCGTACGCATCCCAGCGATGTGCTTCTCGATACAGCAGGGGTAGTCAACGACTGCTATCTTCGATTTGCCAAGACGCACCGAGTTACTCCGGCAGATCGAAACCATTTTCTGGCGTATTGCTCTCAGGCGATGAGGTCCGTGATCGTCGACATGATCCGGTCCAGCCGTCGTGAACGCCGCGGCGGGAAGGTATTTCACACTTCCTTGTCGGAAGAGGCCCCGCTAGACCGTGCTCTCGAAGAAGTGGATGTTCTTGACGTACATGAGGCTTTGAAGGAGCTTGCGCGGCTCGAGCCTCGCCTGGCTCAAGTTGTCGAGATGCGCTACTTCGGTGGTCTGACCGAAAAGCAGATCGGTGAAATTCTGGGTCTTACCGATCGCACAATCCGCCGAGACTGGGAGAAAGCGCGGCTGTATCTGGCTGCCGCATTAGCCATCCGTTAGCAACGTCTTGTCGATTCTTCCAGCGCGGAAGTGCTCGTGTCCGTTTAATCCAGCGGCTCACGTACGGTAGCACGCACTAGTAAGAAGGGCAGGTACCATGTCCGAGACCGACAAGCTTGCTACCCAATGGCGATCGATCAGCCAAATGCTCGATGAGGCATTGCTGCTCCCGGCGTCTGAACGGGGGCGTTGGCTCTCCGACTTGCCCGCAGCGCATGTCCATCTACGGGAGACCGTACGGCACTTTCTTGAACTGCAGGCGCGGATCGAGGGCGATGGGTTTTTGGAGAGCCCCGCAGTCGTCTCAGCCGATACGACTCCGCCTGCGATGCTCTCGCCCGGCGATATTGTCGGGCCGTACCGGGTGATTGAAGAACTGGGGACCGGGGGGATGGGTTCGGTTTGGCTAGCAGAACGTAGTGATGGCAAGCCTCGGCGTCGAGTCGCACTCAAACTACCACGCATGGTCTGGGCGAGCGACTTGTCGGAACGGATGGAACGAGAGCGGGATATCTTGGCGTCACTCGAGCATCCCAACATTGCACGACTCTATGACGCAGGCCTCGACGAACAAGCGCGTCCCTATCTCGCGATCGAGTATGTGGAGGGTGTTCGAATCACCCGCTACTGTCACGAGAATCAACTCGATACACGCCGTCGCGTCGAACTGTTCATTCAGGTTCTTGCCGCCGTTCAGTATGCACATACCCGTCTTGTGCTTCACCGTGATCTGAAGCCAGGAAATATCCTGGTTAATCGTAACGGGGATGTCCGTCTACTCGACTTTGGCATCGCAAAGCTCGTTGAGGAAACCCAGTCCGATGCCGAAGCTGACGTCATCACGATGACGAGGGCGCTTACGCCACGTTACGCGAGCCCGGAGCAGTTGCGTGGCGAGCGATTGACGCTCGTATCCGATGTCTATTCGCTCGGCGTGATCCTTCATGAACTGCTTACGGGGTTATCGCCTTACCCCGCGTCCGCGAAGAGTCGTGTCGAAGTCGAGCTTGCGGTTATGGAAGGGGTAAGTACGCCGCCGAGTCGTCGGGTTGCCTCGGAGTCGGGTACCGGCGATCTTCAACTTTCCGGCGTCCGGCTAAGTAGCGAGCTTCGCGGAGATCTCGACGCAGTCATCTTGAAGAGCCTCGCTGTCGATGTTGCGGCTCGATATGCCTCCGTCGAGGCGCTCGCCGCCGACCTTGCGCGTTGGCTCGACGGCCGTCCCGTTCTTGCTGTTCCGCCGTCCGCATTCGTGATTGCACGCAAGTTCATTATGAGAAATCGCCTCGCCGTATCTTTGGCGACGGTCGCCACGCTTGGGATTCTGGCATCGTCTGGCATCGCGTTTTATCAAGCCGCGAAAGCGACTGCCGAGTCTCAACGTGCCGCGGCCACTCGTGACTTCTTGATCGATATGTTCGAGAGCGCCAACCCAGAGTTGCGTGGTGGTCGCGAGGCGACGGTGCGGGATCTGCTTCATGAAGCGACCGAGAAGTTAAATCTCGCTGGTGAAAAAGACATATTTCTCGCAACCGATATCTATGCTGCGATATCAAATGTATGGTTGAAATTCGGTGATGATGCAAATGCCATAGCTGCATTACAAAAACGAGCGGAGGTTTTAGCTGGAGATACCGCCTCGCGTATTGAAATCGCAGCGCGAGTTGATGAAGCGCGTCTCGCTGCACACAGTCTTATGATCAATCGACTCAGATCTGTTCTTGCGTCCGAAGTTATTCACGACGGCTCATCGGAAGAGTCAATGCCCACTCGAGCAGATCGCTATTGGCTCCTAGGCTGGCTCTCTTTAGAAGATGGACGTGTTCAAGACGCAAGGCGATATTTTCTGGAGTCAAATTCAATATCAAACAAGCTCAGTGATGACATGAGGATTACCAGGTCCTATTACGGATTGGCAT
>CAIVYV010000037.1 GCA_903910215.1 uncultured Pseudomonadota bacterium | reverse complement strand
GTAAATGGCGCAAAAATCGCGAGCGTAGGTATACGGGTAAGGCGCGGCGCGAGTTATCATGGACTCGCGTTGAATGTATCCATGGATCTGGAACCTTTTCAGCGCATCAACCCCTGCGGTTACGAGGGGCTCACGATGACCCAATTGTCTGCTCTGGGCGGACCAACGGATTTGTCGTGTGTGGCCGCAGATCTTTTGACCGACTTGACGTCAATGCTGTCGAGGGATCGAGTATGAACAAGCCCACTACCAAAGAATTGCAGATGGTCCGTGATCTGCTCACGTACATCGGCGAAGATCCCGATCGTGAAGGGTTGCTCGAGACGCCGGCGCGTTTTCTCAAGGCGTGGTCTGAATACACACGCGGTTATCGCGAAAAGCCTGAAGAGATTCTGAAATCTTTCGAAGATGGTGCCGAGCGTGTCGATGAGATGGTCATCGTGCGCGATATCCCGGTGTATTCCTTATGCGAACATCACTTGGCGCCATTTTTCGGGCGAGCGCACGTGGGCTACGTGCCGGATAAGCGCATTCTCGGATTATCGAAAATTTCGCGACTGGTCGAGATCTTCGGCCGACGCCTTCAAGTGCAGGAACGTTTGACGAATCAGATCGCCGATGCGCTGGATGAAAATCTGCAGCCGCTCGGTGTGGCGGTGGTGATCGAGTGTCGCCATATGTGCATGGAGTCGCGTGGTGTTCGTCACACCGGTACTTCGACGGTAACTTCGGCACTGCGCGGGTCGATCAAGGCGAATGCCGACACCCGGCGCGAGTTTTTGTCCTTAATCGGTCGTTAATACGACTAGATCACCATCAGCACGCCTTCGGTGGCAACGAGCGCTGTCACTAGCGTGGTGACGTGGTCGCGATCACGCGCCACAATGGTGTAGGTGATCGAGGTGAAATTGCCCGCGCCGCTCGCGCGTTCACTGACACGATCTTCTGTCAGATCCGGTGTGTGCGAGAAAACGATCGCATCGACCCGTGCTCGAAAGCTGCGCTCGGTTCTACCCACAACCTTGATTGGATAGTCGGTCGGAAACTGTAGCGGACTTTCAGCCGCCGGTACTTCACCAGGGCTCACGGACGAGTTCCTGCTGCAACTGCTGGAAGGCCGCCCACATGCGAGTCCATACGGGTCCGGGTTTGCCCGAACCCACGGGCTTGCCGTCGAGCTGGGTGACTGATGAGACGCAACGCGTTGCAGAAGCCAACCAGATCTCATCCGCCGAGCGCAGTTCCGCTTCCGTTACGGCGCGGGTCACACGCGGCATCTGGTGGCGATCGGCCAATTCTTCGACGACCGAACGGGTTGTGCCCGGCAGGATTGCGTTTGAATCAGGCGGCGTCACGATGACGCCGTCGATGACTACGTGCACCGTGGAGGCGCTCGCCTCCATCATGTAGCCGTTGCGTAGCAGGATCGTCTCCTGCGCACCCGCATCTACGCTTTGCTGCCGCAGCAGACAGTTGGCCAGCAGCGCCACGGACTTGATGTCGCAACGCCCCCAACGGGTGTCTTCGGCGGTCGTGCAGGCGACGCCCTTGGCGAGCTGTTGCTCGGTGATCGGCGGCAAGGGAGCGGCGAAGGCGAATACCGTCGGTTGTACATCCGGCAGCGGAGCATGGCTGCGACCGTACTCGGCGCCACGCGAGACTTGCACGTAGACATACATGTCGCCGCCACCGTTACACCGCATCAACTCCGTCATCAGCGCTCGCCATTCGTCACGGCTGTGCGGATCGCGACAGCGAATCTCACGCAGACTGCGTGACAAGCGATCGAAGTGTTCTTTGAAGCGGAATGGTCTGCCGCGAAACACGGGAACCACTTCGTAAGCGCCGTCGCCGAAGAGAAAACTGCGATCGAGCGGTGAGATCCGAGCCTCACGCAGTAGCGGCCATTCGCCGTTCAGATGACAGATCGGAAGGGGTTCAGCCATGGCTTCAGCGGAACCAGAGCGCGAAGGTATCGCGCGTGCCCGCCCACAGACCGCCCTCTGCCACCGCGTTATTGACGACGAGCGGAACGCGCTTGATCACGGTTTTGCCATCGAGTACGCGCATTTCACCGACTGTTTGGCCAGCTTTGAGCGGAGCGATGAGCGGTTCGTTCAACGTGGTGGAGGTCTTCAGACGCGAGCGAGCACCGCGCGCGACGGTGACTTCCACGTTCGATGCCGGGCCGACCGAAACGTATTGATCCGAGCCTTTGTAGACGCGCGGCTTGAATACAGCATCACCAGACTTGCGCAAGCTGACAGTCTCGTAGAAGGCAAACCCGTAGTTCAGCAAAGCCGTGCTCGCTTGCTCGCGAATGCGCGGTGACTTCGTACCGAAGACGACCGCAATCATGCGTGTGCCATTTCGTTTGGCAGAACTCGCAAGGCAATAGCCGGCGCTGTCGGTGAAGCCCGTCTTGATGCCATCGGCCGTGGGGTCTGAATAAAGCAGGCCGTTTCGGTTGCCCTGCTTGATGTTGTTCCAGACGAATTCGCGCTGTGAGTACCAGCGGTAGTACTGCGGGAACTCGCTAATGAGTGCGCGCGAAAGGATCGCGATGTCGCGAGGGGTCGTGTAGAGCGCCGGGTCCGGCAAACCTGTCGCATTGGTGAAGTTGGAGTTCTTCATGCCGAGGCGTTTGGCTTCGCGGGTCATGAGTTGACCGAACACTTCCTCGGAACCGCCAAGGCGCTCGGCGAGCGCGGTGGCGGCATCATTTCCTGACTGCACGATCATGCCTTGCAGCAAGACCTCGACGGGGACGCGATCACCCACATTCAAAAAGGTACGCGACCCTTCGGCGCGCCAAGCACGCTCACTGATCGAGACGAGTTCATCGAGCTTCAGACGTCCTTCTTTCAGTGCGCGGAAGGTGACGTAGGCCGTCATCAGCTTGGTGATGCTGGCAGGTTCGGCGCGCTCGTCGGCTCGTTCGCTGGCCAGCGTGCGACCCGAGGCTTGATCGATGAGGATGTAGGCCGGAGCGTCGACTTTGGGGGGCGGCGGCACGTCAGCAGCGATCGCAACCGTTGCCAGTGAGCTGAGAGAGCTCATGACGAGCGCAAGAAGAAGGCGAGCGGATCGATGCATCAATAACTACCCCATGTCGATAAGACAGATAGTTTATCGGAACTTATTTATCGGAACTCACTCGTGTGCAGGTCTCGCGTCAGGCACGCCGGCACGCTGCAGACGTTCGACTAATGCATCGACGGCAGCTGCTTGATCTACGGGCCCAGCCTGAACGCGATACCACTGTCGACCTGCGATATTGACCTCGCGGATCAGCGCGTTGTCGATGCCCGCACCGCGCAGTCGTGCCAACATGGCCTCGGCATTGACGCGCGCGCCGAATGCGCCGGCTTGCACGTAGCGGGTGACGCCGATCGATGGGGGCGTTACGGATGTCGTGAGCGAAGGCGCGTGAGTTTCCTCACCCGGCTCAAGCACGCGAATTTCCACCGGTGCGGTGCCGCTGCGGATCATGCCGAGCTTGTGGGCCGCCGTGTAGGAGAGGTCGATGATGCGATCGCCGACGAACGGACCGCGGTCGTTCACTTTGACGACGACCGATCGTCCGTTCTCGAGGTGGGTTACCCGCACGTAGGCGGGGATCGGCAGCGTCTTGTGCGCCGCCGTCATGGCATACATGTCGTACGGTTCGCCGCTCGAGGTGCGCTCGGCGTGAAAACCCGGTCCGTACCAGGAGGCGAGCCCGCGTTCGACATGACCGCGCGCACTTTTTTGCACGCGATAGGTTTGACCAAAAACCACATAGTTCTCGGGGTTGCCGTAGCGGCTGCGCGGTTCGGCGCGTGGCACGGCATCCGGGATCGAGTCGAGATCGCGCGGCGGGGTCGGCAACGTGATCGGAGGCAGAGTTTTCCCCGACGAGGGCGGGGGCGTGGGCACGCTACCACCGCGCCAGAGCGCGCAACCCGGCAACACGAGGCAAACGGCGATGAGCAGCGTATGGCGTTTCATCTTAGCGATTCAGCCAAATCGTTCACCGCCATGGCATAGAGCACACTGCGGTTGTATCGGGTGATGACCCGAAAGTTATGCAGCCCGATGCGGGCAGCAGGACCGGTCGCCGTTTCTGCCGGGACCAGAATGGCGCGCGTGTCGTCAGGCAGAGTCGATTCGAAGGAGACGCCGCTTGCTCGCAGCGCTGCCAAGGTTCGATCGAGTTCAAGGTTGCGTCGATCGAGTGCGCCGAGCAGTTCAGCAGGTACGGAAGCATCGAACAACACCGGTTGACCGCTCTTCCAGCCGTGAGCGGTGAAGTAGTTGGCAACGCTCGCTGTAATGTCGTCCCAGTCGGTGAACAGGTCGCGCCGCGCCGGCACGCTGCCCGCGACGCTGCCATCGACCGCGAGACGACGGTAGCTCGAGGGCATGAACTGGGGCGCGCCCATGGCGCCGGCGTAGGAGCCGCGGATGGTGAGCGGATCCCACGACTCTTCGCGTGCGAGCAGAATGAAATGCTCGAGTTCCGAGCGGAAGAATTCAGCGCGGCGTGGGTAATCGAACCCCAAGGTCATCAGCGCATCGAGCACGCGCCACGAACCCATATTACGGCCGTAGTTGGTCTCAACTCCGATGATCGCGACGATGATCGCCGCGTCGACACCCGTCTTTTGTTCGATCGCACTCAAGCGATCACGGTGGGTGTTCCAGAACTCGCGTCCGCGAGCGACTCTTTCGTTGCTGACGAGGCGATCTTTGTATTCCCACCACGCGAGCACCCGCTCGGCGGGTCGGGTCATCGCCACGATGATCTTGGGTTGGAACATGCCTTGGCCGAGCAGGGCACGCAGTTCGTCGGCCGGGATCGCATGTTTGCTCGATAGAGACTCGATGAACGCGACGATGTCCGGACGCGTTAGATCGAAGGGTTTGGGTGATTCATCAGCGATGCTGGCTGGGGTCTTCGCTGCCTCATCACTGGCAACCACGTTAGAGGTTTTAGGTACCTCCGAATGCGGGGTTGCCACTACGGGCTTGACCGAGCGGGGCTGGTCCGCACACGCGGTCAACAACAGGATGATTGCAAAAACTGAAAAGTAACGTAGCGACATCAACCTGCGAGCTTCCGATTGGCATATAACGACATGAGCATACCGAAGCCTGCCAACAGGGTCACCATCGAGGTGCCACCATAGCTCACCAAGGGCAACGGCACGCCAACAACCGGCAACAAGCCACTCACCATTCCGGCGTTGATGAAGACATAGACAAAGAAAATCGCGGCAAGACTGCCCGAGAGCAATCGCGAGAAGGTATCGCGCATCTGTGAAGTGAGGAACAACGCTCGAAACACGACGAAGAGATACAGAGCGATCAGCACGACGATACCGACGAAACCGAATTCTTCGCCGATGACGGCCAGTACGAAGTCGGTGGTGCGCTCGGGTAGAAACTCGAGTTGGCCTTGCGTGCCTTGCAGATAACCCTTGCCGAAAAGTCCACCGGAGCCGATCGCAATGGTCGACTGGATGATGTGATAACCCGAGCCGAGTGGATCAGCCTGGGGGTCGAGCAGTGTGAGCACGCGCTGGCGCTGGTAATCATGTAGGAAGTTCCAGCCAATTACGGCGCTCGCGACGCCAATGGCAGCCAGTACACCAATAATCCGCCACGACAGACCACCCAGCACGACGACGAGAGTGCCTGCGAACAAGATCAATAAGCCGGTGCCGAGGTCCGGCTGTACGATCGTGAGCGCGGTCGGAACCAGAATGATCGCAGCGAGTAGACCGAGCGTGCGCAGATCGGGCGGCAGTGCGCGCTCACGCAGTAGCAGTGCACAAGCCATCGGCACCGCAAGTTTCATGAGTTCCGAGGGTTGGAAGCGGATGAAGCCAAGATCGAGCCAGCGCTGCGCACCTTTGCCCACATAGCCGATGGCGTCGACCACGATCAGTAAGACGAGGCCTACTCCGTAGAGCCAAGGCGTGATGCGGCGCAGCGTGGAAGGACGCAGTTGCGCGAGGGTCAACATGATCGTCGCACCAATGGCGAGTCGAATGCTGCCGCGTAGTACCGACTCCCAATCACCACCCGAGGAGCTGAAGAGAATCAGTTGACTGTAAAGCGCGATTGCCGCGATGCCGATCAGCAAGGGGCCATCGAGTCGCAGCGTACTGAGCAGCCGAGTGGTGTAACTCAGGGTTCGTCTGGTCGGCCCATCGACTTCTTCACGCAGCATGTCGTATCACTCGCCTTGGTTGCTCGTGTCGGTGACTGAGGCCGCCGTCGGCACGACGAACTTACGCAGTAGATAGGCATCCATCACGGCGCGTGCGATCGGCGCTGCCGTGCCGCTGCCGCTGCGCCCATTTTCCACCAGAACCACGACCGCGATCTTCGGATCCTCGATCGGCGCAAAGGCGACGAACCACGCATGATCGCGCAGCCGTTCGGCAATGGCGCTCTCGTTGTAGCGCGCGTTTTGGGCGACGGTGAAGACCTGCGCAGTGCCGGTTTTTCCAGCAATGCTGTAAGGCGCGCCAAACGCGGCTCGCGAGGCGGTGCCGCCTTGCATCACCGCACGCATGCCATCGATGGCTTTATCCCAGTAAGCCTCGTTCTGCAATTTCACGGGTGACAGCGATTTCGGTTTGATCGTTGTGACACGCCGCGTTACCGGATCGCGAGTCGCACGGACGACGTGCGGCACCGCATGTTGTCCGCGTGTCGCAACGATGGCGGTCATCTGCGCAATCTGCATCGGCGTGCTTGTCATATAGCCCTGACCGATACCGAAAATCACCGTCTCGCCCGGGAACCAGATTTGTTCGCTACGACGCTTGAAGGCTTTGCGCTTCCATTCGGCTGAGGGCAGCACACCGCTTTTTTCACCACCGATATCGATGCCCGTCTCGGTGGCGAGTCCGAAGCGACCCAGGAAATCATGTAGACGCTTGACGCCAAGGCGATCCGCGAGCGCGTAGAAGTAAGGGTCGCAGGACTGGGCGATGGCCGTGACCATGTCGACGTTGCCATGTCCACGCGGTTGCCAATCACGGAAGCGATGTCGACTTCCCGGCAGCGAGAAGTAGCCCGGGCAAAAGCGTGCCTCGAGTGGGTCGATCACGCCGTATTCGAGACCCGCCATGGCGACGACGGGTTTGATGGTGGAGCCCGGTGGATAAAGACCGCGCACGGTACGATTGAAGAGTGGTCGATCCGGGTTTTCGTTGAGCAGCTTGAACTCGCTGCGGGTCAGGCCGCGGGCAAACCCATTGGGGTCAAAGCCAGGGCGACTGACCAGCGCGAGCACTTCACCATTCTTGGGATCGAGTGCGATCACGGCAGCGCGACGATCCTTCACCCACGCTTCGGCGACCTGCTGCACTTCAACATCGAGAGTCAAAAACAAATCCTGACCCGGTTCGCCGGGTGAGCGTTTCAACTCCGGCTGCAATGGACCGACCTTGTCGACCGATCGTCCGCGCGCGTTGACCATGATTTCGCGTCGTCCGTTTCGACCACGAAGTACATTTTCGAAGGCCGCTTCGACGCCGACTTTTCCGATGGTGGACGACCCAGCGTATTCCTCGCGATCGATGCGCTTCAGATCGGAGTCGGAGATCGTGCCGACATAGCCGATGGCATGGACGGCGATCTCACCGAGCGGGTAATGACGCGCGAGTCGTGTGCGGATATCGACGCCCGGAAATTCGAATCGATGCACGCCGAACTTCGCCATGTCTTCGTCGGTGAGTCGCAGCCGGATCGGTACGCTGTCGAAACCGCGTCGCGAGCGGATCGTCCGACGTACATCGTCGATGTCTTCTTCTGCGAGTAGTCCGATCTCGGCGAGTCGACGCAAAGTCGAATCGAGATCGGGGACTTGCTCGGGCACCAGCTCCAATTGATAGGCAGGTTGGTTTTCCGCGAGGATGACACCGTTACGATCGTAGATAACGCCACGCGGGGCAGGCAGTGCCTCGATGCGTACCTGATTGCCTTCAGCGAGCTCAGTGTAGTAACCGTGCTTGACGAGTTGCAGCCAGCCGAGACGCAACAGCAGCACCATCGAAAGCGCTGCGATGATGACCATCGCGAGCACGAGGCGCTGTTCGAACAGATGCTGTTCGCGCCAGAAATCTTTGATTCGGCCACCGAGGCTCATGGTGTTTCAGCGCCTGCTGCGCGAGAGGTCACCGCCCAGCCACTCCCATGCGAAGGGCCAAAGAAGCGTACCCGTTACGATCGGCAGCAGACGGGTCCAAGAGCCCAAGGCATGGCCGGTCCAGCCGTCGATGATCCAGACGACGATCTGCCACAGCAATAACAAACCCGCGATGTAGAACGTTTGTTCGAACATCGACTTATTACGAATGATGAGATGTTGCCGAATCGCAATGTAGGCCACGAGCGCCGTGGCGAGTGCATGTTGGCCGAGCACGACGCCGAGATACGCGTCGAGTGCGAGCCCCATCAGAAAGCCGAGGCCGACACCGCCCCAACCGGGCGCCGCAATCGACCAGTACAGCACCGCAATGACCGCGAATGACGGTCGGAACCAGCCGAGCACGGCGGGCAGTGGTATCACGTGCAGGACGAACGAAGAGAGCAGCCCCACCGTTGCGCGACGTCGCAAACTCCAGCGCCTCATGGTGTCGCGCCTCGGGGCGTCGCGCTCGGCGGTGTCGTGCTCGGCGGTGCCACGTCGATCGCTTTGGCTGCCGGATCACCACCCGTGTTTTGAGCAGGGCTCACCGGGGCTGCCGGATGCGTCGGTGTGAACCACAATAGCGACACGATTCGATCGCGATCCACGCGCGCGAGAGTGCGTGCCTGCACTTGCGCCAGCGGCACGCCACCATCGCGTTTGACATCCGTCACGACGGCAACGGGGTAACCGGCAGGGAAGACACCACCGAGTCCCGAGGTAACGAGTCGATCATCTTTGCGGATGTCTGTTTGCAGCGGCAAGAACGGCAAACTGAGCTGATCACGCCGACCGGTGCCGACGGCGAGCGTACGCACGCCGGTGCGTAGGATCTGCACGGGCAGTGCATGTTCAGGATCAGTTAGCAAAATGACTTCGCTGCTCCACGGACCTACCCGCATTGTCTGACCGAGCACACCGCCGGCAGCGACGACAGCTTGCCGATCGAAGACTCCGTTGACGGCACCGCGATCAACGGTCAGCCGTTGCTGCTGCGAGTTGAATTCGCTGCCGATGATTTGCGCCGGAAGATACTTCTCGACGACATCGACGGCGGGCGTCGCGATCGCACGCAGCGCTGCATTTTCTCGCTCGAGACTTTGTCGCCGCAGGGCGAGCTGCTCGAGTTCGCGAATGCGTTGACGCAACTCGCGATTCTCCGCTTGCAGCGCTGCGCGATCTTCGAAGATCTCCTGCGACCACTGCAAGGCAGCAGCGGGTGAGTTCAGCGCGATTTCGATCGGGTAGGCGAGCGCCTGCAGTCCGTAGCGGATGGACTCCAGCCAGCGACCGCGCTGGTCGAGGTACATCAAGACCAGCGCAATAACCGCGTAGATGACGAAGCGCAGGCCAGCTGGCGCGCCACGCGTGGACAGATAGCGGCTGGCGTCGCTGCTATTCAAGCCCGAAATGGCCGGGGCCGAG
>CAIVYV010000036.1 GCA_903910215.1 uncultured Pseudomonadota bacterium | reverse complement strand
GGCAGAGGCGGTTCGCTCAATGGCGACGCCGCGTTATCACCAGGTCTACGTCACCTTGCGAACCTGGGTTCGCGACGGCACATACAAGCCCGGCGATCAAATTCCGACCGAGCCACAGTTGTGTCAGTTATTCGATGTCTCGCGTATCACCGTCCGCAAGGCGATCGATCATCTGGCGCGCGAAGGCTGGCTGGTACGCCAGCAGGGCCGGGGTACTTTCGTGCAGCTGTCTGCCTCGCGTACGGCGGCCTCGCTCGATCTCGAGGAAGTGCGTAACCAGGTGGCGAGCTTTGCAGCCGTCACCGACGTGCAGGATCTGCAAGTACTCGATCTTGAGCCGGATGAAGAGACTCGTGCAGCGCTCGGCATCGAGCCCGGCGGGCTCGTGCAGCGCGCAACGCATGTACGCACCCATCAGGGTGTTCCGCTAGGGTTGATCACGACGTACGTACCGCTCGACATCGCTCGCAAGGTCACCCTCGAGGAGATGGCTGAGCAACCGATGTTCGAACTGCTCGGCAAGGTCGGCGTGCGTGTCGCCCATGCGGATCAATACATCGGCGCCACGCTCGCGAGCGTCGAAGCGGCGCGTGCACTCGAGATCGAACTTGGTGCGCCCTTGCTGCGCATCACGCGCACCGTGTTCGACGAGCGCGAACGCCCCGTGGAGCGAGTGGTTGCGCTGTATCGGGCCGACTCGTACCAGTACCACATGCACCTACGCCATACAGCGTAGGCGCCCGTAGCGTAGACGCCCGAGGGGTTCGCTGCGCGAGTGCCGTTTCGTCTTTTGCATAATTCATGAGTTTGTTTTCACAGGTGACCTATGGCTGAGAAACCCAAGAAATATGATCTGCTGATCAAGAACGTGCGTGTCGTGCGACCCCGCAAGACCAGCGTGGAGAAGTTCGACATCGGTGTCGTCGATGGCAAGATCAAGAAGGTCGCCAAAGGTATTCCGGCAACTGAAGCCAAAGAGGTCGTCGACGGCAAGAATCGTCTGGCGTTCCCTGGTCTCGTCGATCCGCATATGCATACGGGCATCTACGGTCCGCTGTCGCAAGATGCGCGTAGCGAAAGTTTGGCCGCTGCACAAGGCGGCGTGACCTCGAGCCTCAATTACATGCGCACCGGTGGCTATTACATGGAGCGCGGCGGCCCATACGCCGAAGTCTATCCGGAAGTGCTCGCCGCCTCGAAAGATAACTTTTGGGTCGACTACGCGTATCACTTGGCGCCGCTTGATCGCACGCACATCGGCGAGATCGACATGCTGATCAACAAGTTCGGCGTCACCTCGTTCAAGATCTTCATGTTCTACGGTGGTTACGGTTTGCACGGCGCCTCGAGCTCGCAGCGCGAGTTCCTGATGATCGGCGAAGACGAAAAGTACGATATCGCGCATTTCGAGTTCGTGATGCGCGGCGTGCATCGCGCCATGTTGCGCAATCCGAAGATCAAAGATTCCATTTCGCTTGGACTGCACTGCGAATTGGCTGACATCCTGAGTGCTTACACCAAGATGGTCGAGGGCGGGGCTAAGGTCACCGATCTTGATACCTATCTCACCGGTGAGACACACGATCCCGAATGCATCGACTGCAAGCCCCTGACTGGGCTGCGTGCCTACAGTGCGGCGCGGCCGCCGCATTCAGAAGGTCTTGCGATCACGATCGCGAGTTATCTTGCCAACGAAACCAACTGCCTCAACATCAACCTGTTGCATTTGACTTCGCGCAAGGCGGTAGAAGCCGCGCTGAAGATGGCCAAGGCCTTCCCGCACGTCAATTTCCGGCGCGAGGTCACTATCGCTCACTTGTTGCTCGATTACGACTCGAAGATCGGCAACAACGCCAAAGTGAATCCGCCGATTCGTTCGCGCGCCGACGTCGAGTTCCTCTGGGAGTCTCTGCTCGATGGCAAACTCGATTGGGTCTGCTCCGACCACGCCTGTTGCCGCGCCGAGATGAAACTCGGCAAGAAGGACAAGAAGAATATCTTCCTCGCGAAGTCAGGCTTTGGCGGTACCGAGTTCATGTTGCCGGCGCTGATCACCGAGGGTAAGCGGCGCGGACTGTCGCTCAATCGGATCGCTGAGCTGACCTCGTGGACCGCAGCCCGCAGGTTCGGTCTGCAGGGCAAGGGCGACATCGCGCCCGGATTCGATGCCGACATCGTCCTCGTCGATCCGAACAAGAGCTTCATGGCTGGTAACAAGGTTTCCGAGTCGGATCAGGGCTACTCGGTTTTCGAGGGTATGGAAATGTCCGCCTCGGTCACCAGCACCTACTTGCGTGGACACCTGATCTACGACAACGGCAAGCCGGTCGGCAAGCCGATCGGTCAATATCTGCATCGCCCGTACGCCTGAGGCCCGACTTCTAAGGTTAGAATCCCAGTATTCAACGCAAACAGGAGTGGGGCGATGACCATCAAGGCTGGAGAGAAGTTGCCTTCGGGCGCGTTCAAGACGATGACCGCCGAAGGGCCTAAGGAAGTCGGCACCGACGCACTGTTCGCCGGTAAGACGGTCGTGTTGTTTTCGGTGCCGGGCGCCTTCACGCCGACCTGTGACGCGCGGCATCTGCCGGGATACCTGCAGCACTTCGATGCGCTGAAGGCCAAGGGTGTCGATACGATCGCCTGCATGGCCGTCAACGATATGTTCGTGATGAATGCCTGGGGCAAGTCGAGCAATGTGGGCGATAAAGTGCTGATGCTGGCTGATGGCAACGGCGATTACACGCGCGCGCTCGGTCTCGAGCTCGATGCTCGCGGCTTCGGCATGGGTATGCGCGGCCAGCGTTTCGCGATCATCGCGAAGGACGGCGTAGCCACCCACGTCAATATCGAAGCCGGTGGCGAGTTCAAGGTGTCGGCAGCCGAGCACGTACTCGGCCAGCTTTGATGTCCAACTCGTCTACAACGACCAACCAGCGAATCACCTTCGCGCGTAGTCCTCGGGGCCTGCCGGTCCCCGAGGATTTCGGTCGTGACGTGACGCTGATTCCGACCGTTGGCGAGGGTCAGTTTCTCTCGCGCACGCTTTGGTTGTCGCTCGACCCTTACTACCGCAACGTCATGAAAAACAGCCAGATCTATGCTGATCGGCTCGCGGCGGGCGATGTGATGGTGGGCGAAACGGTCGCCGAGGTGCTGGAGTCGCGGCATCCGCAATTTACGGCGGGCGATATCGTCGCCGTGCGTAACGGTTGGCAGCAGTACGCTCTCTCCAACGGCGTCGGCGTACGCAAAATCGACCCGACCCTCGCGCCTGTATCGACGGCGCTTGGTGTACTCGGTATGCCGGGCCTCACGGGTTACGCGGGCACGGTCTATCTGGGTCAGCCGCTACCGGGTCAGACCTTCGTCGTCTCGGCTTGCACAGGGCCAGTCGGATCCACTGCGGGGCAAGTTGCCAAGCACATGGGTGCGCGCGTCGTCGGTATTGCCGGTTCTACCGAGAAGTGCGACTACGCGATCAAAGAAATGGGTTTCGACGCCTGCGTCAACTATAAGGACGGCGACTTGGCTGCAGCCTTGAAGGCGGCATGCCCGCGCGGTATCGACGTTTACTTCGACAACGTGGCGGGTGATACCTTGGTAGCGGTATTGCGCAATCTCGCGATCGGCGCGCGCATCGTGCTCTGCGGCATGATCGAGGCCTACAGCATGGATACACCGCCGGCGGGTCCGTGGTTGGGACCGGTCGTCGGTGCCCGCGCGAGCATGAAGGGTCTCGTCGTCTATGACCACATGAATCGGATGGACGAGATGACCCGAGTCGTCTCGGGTTGGATACGCGACGGAAGCTTTCGTTATCGCGAAGATGTCACGCTCGGTCTCGAGAATGCGCCCGAGGCGTTTTGTGCGCTCATGCAAGGGCGCAACTTCGGCAAGTCGCTCGTCAAGGTCGCCTGACCATCAATTTTTGACGGGGTGAGCCTTTTCGCCGAGCCGTAGTGCCAACACGGCGAGAATGCAGGTCGCACTCATCAGAATCGCGCAGCCGCGCGCAGAACCGTCGTAGATCGCGCCGGTCGTGATCGCGCTCACCATCGAAATCAGCATTGCGATAGAACTCGACAAACCGGCCGCGACGCCGGCAAGTTGCGGGTGATCGTCGACAGCAGCCGTCAGTGCGAGAGGCTGTACGACGCCATTGGCGAACATCAGCAAGGCAAGCGAGAGGCTGAATAACCACATGGGCGCAGCCGAGAGAAAGGCTGCGATGAAAAATGCCGCGGTCGCCACGCCGTTGCAGCCCATGCCGATGCGTTGGCTGCGCGCCGAACCGAAACGGCGGGCGAGGTGACCCGCGGCGGTCGCTCCAGCGATGAAGCTAAACGCCAGCCCCGACCACAGCAGGCCGAACTCGGCGCCGCTCATGCCGAACATCGTCTCGTAGAGCGCAGCGCCGACGGTGATGAAGATGAAGCCCGAGGCGCTGAAAAAACTATAGGTCAAAGAGGGACCCATGAATCCGGGTTGCGTCACGAGGAAACGAGCGCCGCGCAGTAGGTCGGAAAAAGTCATCGATTCCGTGTCGGCTGGGCGGGTTTCCTTCAGCTGCGTGAACAAGACAACGACCAGCAGCAGGCTGACACCGGCGTGAATCCAAAAGATCCCGCGCCATCCGAGATAGTCGGCGATGACACCGCCCACTAACGGCGCAAGCACCGGCGCAACGCCCATGACGGCGGTGATGAACGACAAGGCGATTGCGGCCGGACCGGGCTCGAAGGAATCCCGAACGATCGCACGCGAGACCACGGTCGCAACGCTCACGCCCATCGCCTGCAGAAATCTCGCCAGCACCAACATCGAGACACTCGAGGCGAGGCTCGCAAACAGGCTGGCGACACCAAACAAGGCAAACCCGGCTAGGAATACCGGACGCCGACCGAATCGATCGCAGAGCAGGCCCTGAATCGGTTGGAAAAGGCCTAGGCCGAGCAGGTATGCGGAGACGACGAACTGCAACGACGCGTAGTCGGTCTCAAGCGCACGAGACAGTGTCGGCAACGCCGGCACCACGCTCGCCATGCCAAAGGCGGAGAGGCTGCTTGCCACACCCATGAGGATGATAAATCCCCAACGCGGCGCGGCCGATCTATCACCGACGGACGTCTCGATGATTAGTTGCTCTGCGCGATCAGCTTCTCGATCTCGGGCACGATCTGGAACAAATCGCCGACGAGACCGATATCTGCGACTTCAAAAATCGGCGCTTCGGCATCTTTGTTGATGGCGACGATCGTGCGGGCATCCTTGATGCCGGTCAGATGCTGGATGGCGCCGGAGATGCCGAAAGCCAGATACAGCTCCGGCGCGATGATCTTGCCGGTTTGTCCCACCTGCATGTCGTTGGCCGCATACCCGGCATCTACCGCGGCGCGCGAGGCGCCAACGGCGGCGCCGAGTTTGTCGGCAAGCGAATAGAGGATCTGAAAGTTTTCGGCGCTACCGAGTGCTCTTCCACCGGAGACGACTTTCGACGCCGTTTGCAGATCGGGGCGATCCGAGCGAGCCGCAGTAACCGATACGAAACGCGTGTGGGTTGGCACGGACGCAGCAGGGCTGGCCGCCATGATCGGAGCTGCAGCCGACTGCGTGACGACTGGCTGATAGGACGCAACACGCACGGTTGCGACGATCTGACGATCGGCGGGAACGTCGACTGTGATGATGGCGTTACCGGCGTAGATCGGTCGCTTGAAGCGTGTCGCGCTCTCTGCGGCCATGACATCCGAAATCTGGGGCGCGCCGAGTAGCGCTGCCACACGCGGCATCAGATCCTTTCCAAAAGTCGTCGAGGGACCGAAGACATGGGAGTGACCCGCGGCAAGCTCCGCGAATTGTGGCGCAATGGTGGCTGCCAGAGGCTGCGCGTGCAGGGGATGCGCGACCGTATGGACGCGTGCGACTCCCTGTAACGCCGCGGCTTGCGTCGCTACCGCGGTCGGATCCGCGGCGAACACGACAATGCTGATCTCTGCACCGGCAATTTGTGAGGCGCAGGCAACGCACTTGGCGGTCGCGGGGTTGAGCTTGCTGCCGTCGTGTTCGGCGACGATGAGTATCTTGGCCATCAGACTAATCCTTTGCTGCGCAATGCCGCGACGAGTTCCTGTGCGTCCTTGACCATGATGCCTTTGCTGCGTGCCGCAGGCGGTTCAAAGTGCACGGCCTTGACGACCTCGATCGGCGTGACACCGAGCGCGGCCGGCTCGATGGTATCGAGTGGCTTTTTCTTCGCCTTCATAATGTCCGGCAGTTTGACGTAGCGCGGCTCGTTCAAGCGCAGGTCAGTGGTGATCACGGCAGGCAGATCGACTTCGAGGGTTTCGAGGCCCGCATCGACCTCGCGGGTAACCCGCGCCTTGTCGCCATCGACCTCGACTTTCGAGGCGAACGTGGCCTGTGGACGCTGCCATAGCGCAGCCAACATTTGACCCGTCTGGCTGCAGTCGTCATCGATCGCTTGCTTGCCCAGTATCGCGAGCATTGGCTGTTCGCGATCAGCGAGCGCTTTGAGCACTTGCGCAGCCGTCAATGGTTCGATGATGGTGTCGGTCTGCACGTGAATCGCGCGATCGGCACCCATCGCCAGTGCTGTACGCAGTTGCTGCTGGCAATCGGCAGGGCCGATCGACACTGCCACCACTTCCTCGGCGAGACCCTTTTCTTTGATCCGCAACGCCTCTTCGAGCGCGATTTCGTCGAAGGGGTTGATACTCATCTTGACGCCATCGGTGATCACGCCGGAGCCGTCGGGCTTGACCCGAATACGGACGTTGTAATCGACGACGCGTTTGATGGAGACCAGAATGCGTTTCATCGCGAGAAAGACTCCGCTGCGAGCTCTGAGGAGCCCGCTATTCTACAGGCCCAACGCGCCGGGGTTAAGCCGACGCTGTGGGTCGACGAGCTGCTTCAGGTTGCGGATCAAGGCGGCATTGTTCGGTTCGCGCCCGCGTAGGTACGGGTAGAACTTGCCGATCTGCAGATGCGCGGCACCGTGTCGCTGGAAGATGTCGGCGATGCCATGCTTCATTTTGTCGACGAGCGCGCGTCCTTCGGGGTTTTCCGGGAACTGAGGCAGTGTCGCTTGATAACCCTCGGGCATCAGTCGGGACTGAGCGACGTTGTAGCCGTCTTCCCAATAGAACACCGGTTCGTACAAGAACGCGTTGGTTGCAACGGTCATGAACATGGCGCCGTAACGAATCTTCAGGCGCTTCATTTCCGACTCGTGTTCGGCGTAGTAGCGGGCGAGGTCGGTGCGGAACGCCTCGACCCGCGAAAACGGTAACAAACCGTGGATCGGTACCCAGCGCTCACCGACCGGACTGCGCACGTTATAAAGCGGCATGAAGGGCATCGCATTGGCGATGGTTGGGACCGTGGCGGGCACTTCGGCGCCATGTGGTTGAAGAACCGAACGCAAGCGCGCTACGGCGGCACGGCAGCTGGCATCATCGAGACCATCGACGATCCAGTGCGCCGAGAACACGGCGCCATCGAGGAAACCCCGGCCAGCGATTGCCATCTTCACAAGCTGCTTGATGCCATCCAGCACGCCGCGCGACGTTTTCCAAACCGCGAGTGCCGACTGGATTGCCGTGGCGCGATCGGCCTTGCCGAGCTGACCCTGTTGGAGCGCGGGGTCGAGTCCGAAATTGGTGAGATTGAGCCCCTCTTTGGCAGCGGCTTCCATACCCGCGGCAAGACTCGCGAAATCCGGAAATCCGAAAGACAACCCCATCACGACGGCGTTACGTCGCATGAGACGCAAGGCGACCGCTGTTTTCACGCCGAGGGCACCGCAATCACCCATGAAGAGGCCGGTTAGATCTGGGCCGTACGAGCGCATGAACGGAACACTATTGGCGGCGCCCCAGGAGCCTGTGCGTACGATACGGCCATCGCCGAGCACCACCTCGACGCAGAGGGTGGTCTCACCGGAGACCCCGAATACACCGGTTCCCCAAGTCACGCTGTTCTGTGACAACGAGCCACCGACAGTTGCGGCGAGTCCGGAGAACGGACCAAAGAATGGCGTCCGCAGTCCTTTCGCAGCGAGTGTTTCGTTAAGCGTCGCCCACGTCACGCCCACCTCGACCACTACGTATCCATCGCGCTCGTTGAGCTCGAGGATACGATTCATGCGCGAGGTATCGATCAAGATCGACTCACGCTCAGCGGGTGCGTAGCCGTCGGTGTACGAGGCGCCGCCGCCGCGCGGGACGACGGCGACTCCAGCGGCCGCCGATAGCTGCACGATCTGCGCGACATCCGCACTGCTGCCTGGCCGGACCACTGCCATGGCGGTTTCGCCACTGCGGTAAATGTCCGTTGAGTAGACCTCGCACTCCGCCGGGTCCGTTACGACATGCTCAGCACCGAGCAACGACTGCAGTTGGTGCAGCAGAGTCGTTCGAGCCGATTCCATCGCGGGGTTGGCGTTCATGATCAACCCCGCGAGCTACCGACGGCACGCAACTGCGGCGGGGCCTCGCGTTGTTGTTCTACAAAGCTCTGACGAATTTTGTTCGCCGTCTCGCGAAGCTTCGGCAGAAAGCGCTCGACGCCGAGCTTTAACGGCACGGCCGTTCCGCTGAACCGAATGCTGACCGCAGCCAGCACGCGATCGTCGATCAAAATCGGCACGGCCATGCTGATCTCATCGGATACTCGGCGCGGTCTGACGGCGGAAGCGTAGCCCTGCATACGAACGTCGTTCAGGAGCTTCATCAGCTCTGGACGATTACGTGCGAGCGCATCCTCTTCCTTGTTGGAGCGACCGAGAATATCGAGCAGCGACTCACGTTGCGTCGGCGGTGAGAACGCGAGATAAACGCGCCCCGATGACGATAGCAACAGCGGCACTCGGAATCCCGCGGAGTAGCGCTCCACGGCCAGCGGGCTACGATGATCGGTGGATTCGCGCACCATCATGGTCGTTCCCGAGAGCGAGGCGATCGCCACCGGCCAAACGATGTCTTTGCCAAGATCGTGGATGAAAGGGCGTGCGATCTGCGTCACCCACGCTTCATCGTCGTAACCATCCGAGAGGCCGCGCACCATGATCGTTAGGCGATATCGATCATCCGTGGCATCGCGATACACGAAGCCGGCATGGCTCAGTGTTTCCAGAATGCGGTACGTGGTGGTTCGCGGTAAGCGAATTTCCTGAGCGACTTCGGAGACGGTTGCGCCGTTGCGCAGATTGAGAACAGTCAGTGCATCAAGCCCGCGAATAAGTGCGCGGATCGGTCGAGTGGATTCCATGTCAACCCCCGTTGAAAACCCCAGCTCTACCTGAGTCTAGGCCGGAGGAGCGGGAGATGTCCAACGGGCGGACGCTGCCCGAGCGCTGGATAGGGCGTCGAATTTGGCGTTCTGTCCATAGCGTGATCATCTGGTGGAGGTTCGAGCGCGCCGTTGTCGGCCCCAGCGCGACTGGGCGTTTAGTTTTGGCTCGGTTGACTAGGGGGGTACTCGTGTCATTGAGCCGTAGCCAGTTGCTGGCCTACGCGGCGCCGACCGTGGCGCTGCAAGCCATGCTCGTTCCGCTCTACAACTTTCTGCCGCCGGTTTATTACTCGCCGGAGGTGGGTATGGTCGCGCTGACCGTCGCTACGATCTTTGCGGTCGGGCGTTTTTGGGAGGCGCTCATCGATCCGGTGATCGGGGCTCTCTCCGACCGAACACAATCCCGCTTCGGACGTCGCCGCCTCTGGATGCTCTTCGGGATGCCGGTGTCGATCATTGCCGCGTGGTTCCTCTTGCAACCGCCGTTGGGCGCGACGCCGTTTTACCTGTTGTTCTGGCTAATGGTGTTCTACGCCGGTTGGACGATGATCTATGTGCCGCATCAGAGCTGGGGAGGCGAGTTATCCGGTGATTATGCGGAGCGTACCCGCATTGCTGGCTATCGCGAGAGTGGCGCTTTCGTCGGATTTCTCTGCGCGACCGCCGTCGGCATTTTCTACTGGATCTGGTTCAAGGGCGTGGCGTTTCCCAGCTATGCGCAGATCGTGGCCTCGGTCGGTGTCTTCTTTGTCGTGTTCTTGCCAATCGCGGTGCTGTGGTGTTTTTCAAAGGTTCCGACCCAGCAAGCACACGCTGAGCGTACGCCCCGGTGGGGTGAGTTGCTCGGGATACTGGCGAGCAACGCGCCGTTTCGTCGTCTTGCGCTGGCGTATTCGATCGACCGTTTCACCATGGGCGTTTATTTTGGCGTACAGCCGATCCTGATTTCGCAGGCGCTCGGGTTGCAGCAACATGTGCTGACCGTGGCGATCGTCAATACCGTTGCAGCGGTGTTGCTCGCGCCGCTGTGGGTGCCCATTGCCGGACGACTCGGCAAACATCGAGCTTACTGCGTCGCGAACCTGATCACGTCCGCCGCCTACGTCTCGCTCTTCTTCGTGCCGGCCGGTGTGGTGTTGCCGGTGTTACTGTCGAACGTACTGATGGCTTTTGGCAATGGCGGCACGATGATTACGCCGCCCGCGATGACGGCAGATGCGGTCGATGCGGACGAACTGGCGACCGGTACGGCCAAGATGGGCGGGCACATGGCTTTTCTGGCCTCGACGTTCAAGTTCGGAATGGGTCTTGGCCTTTTCGCCGGTCTCGCATTTGTGTCCTGGTTCGGCTACCACGACATGAGTCAGGTGCTGACGAGCAAGGTGGAGTTTGGCGTGAGGGTTGGCGCGTCCTGGTTGCCAGCTGCACTGTTGCTGTTGCCGATTCTGATCATGTGGCGCTATCCGATCGATGCGGCCCGTCACCGTGAGATCCGTCAAAAATTGGAGCAGCAGCGTTTGGTTAGGGGGAGCGTCTGATGCGTTGGATATGGCGGTTATTGAAAAGTTTGCTAGCGCTCGTGGTGTTGGTAGCGATCGTGCTGCCAACGGTGATCTGGATCGCCGATCCCACGGTGCTGCGCAACCTCATGTTCGGGCAACCACTGGACGAGCCGGCTAGCGTTCATTTGGCGAAGCCGCAGGCCCGGGTCGCGGGGGCGGCTCAAGTCGGCGACATCCCGACCGGCGAATCGACAACGCTTGCTGCGAAGCGCCTTGCAGCGGCCGAAGCGCTCGCCTCGAAGACGAGTTCTGTCGCGCTACTCGTGTGGCATCGCGGCGCGCTTCGCTACGAAAAGTATTGGCCGCCATTTGATGCCACTACGCGAACCAATCCAAACTCGATGCACAAGACGGTGCTCGCGCTCGCGATCGGTGCGGCTGTCACTGATGGCGTGATCCCTTCGCTCGATAGCAAAGCTTCACGTTGGTTGACCGAGTGGCAAGGCGATGCACGGCGCGATGTCACCGTGGAAGATCTGCTACGGATGCACAGCGGCATCGAGTTGCCGCGCTTCGGTACGTGGAAGGCCACCAAACTATTGCTGGGGTCCGACTTGCCGGGTGCGGTTTTGTCGCTGGGCTATTCGCGTGCTCCCGGGACGTATTTCGAATACAACAACGCGAGTTCCCAGTTGCTGCTTCTATTGGTCGAGCGAGCGACCGGTCAGCGCTATGCCGACTACCTTGCTTCGCGTCTTTGGCAGCCACTGCGCGCCGCTGAAGCAGCTTTGTGGATGGATCGCGAGGGGGGCGTGCCGCGTGGCTTTTGCTGTCTGTTTGCCAGTGCGCGCGACTGGTTGCGGGTGGGCTTGTTGCTCGCAGCCGATGGCAAGGTGGGCGAGAGACAGTTGATTGCAAGCGAGTGGGTTCAGGCGATGAAGACGCCAAGTTCAACGAATCCCAATTTCGGCATGCACCTGTGGTTGGGCTCACCGCCGCAGAAGGAACGCAAGTACAACGACTACTCCGTTAAGGCTTTTCACTCAGAGAAGTTTTTGGCCGACGACATCTATTACATCGACGGCTTTGGTGGGCAGCGAGTTTACGTCGTTCCATCTCGAGATCTGATCGTCGTGCGCACTGGCGTATCGCAGCTCGATTGGGACGACGCACCCCTGATCAACATGATCATCCGCGCCGCCGATGAAGGAGTCTCATCATGACGCTGACCGATTTGCACTCAGATCGCCTGCAACGCCGCTGGTTGCGCGCGATCTCGATCGTCATCTTTGCTTTGGTGCTTTTCCAGATGTACCAATCGAGCAAGGTTGGTGTGACACCGCGCGGCACCGCCGCTCGGGAAGCCTTGCAACACCTGCACATCTCGAACGGTGTGACCCTTCTCATCTTGTTGTCGATTCGATCTTGGTTTGTTGCACGCGTGCCGGCAGAGCCGCTTTCGAGTCGCATGCCAGACGCGGCTGATGTTTTCGCCCGCCGCCTCACGACGCTGCTGTGGTGGACCCTCTCTGCCTTCGTCGTAACCGGACCGCTGTTCGCTTGGAGCGAGGGCCATGCGGTCAGTTGGTTTGGTTGGGTGACGTTGCCTGCGATCGTACCGGCGAGTTATCGACTCT
>CAIVYV010000035.1 GCA_903910215.1 uncultured Pseudomonadota bacterium | reverse complement strand
CCTGAGGTGGCGACCAAAATATTGACTGTCGGATCGATCGGCGAGCGCAAGCGCTGAAAGGTCGCCGCAAGAAAGCGCGCCCCGAAATCTTTGAAGGCTGCCGTCGGACCGTGGAACAACTCGAGAACATGCATCTCCCCGTCGCCAACGGCTTCCGAGACTGGCACGAGCGGCGCCTCGAAATTAAATGCATCCGCTGTGATTTCCGCGACAAGAGAGTCGAGTCGATCGCCCACCGCGAATGGTGCGATTAGACGTGCACCGACCTCGGCAAGCGGCTCGCAGCGATCGAAGTCCTGGAGTGCAAGACTCGGCCAGGCATCTGGCACGTACAGTCCGCCGTCGGGAGCAAGACCACGCAACACAGCCTCACTCAAACTCAAGCCAAGGGGCTCACCACGGGTACTGAAAAAACGCATCGTGCCGCGAGCTCGGTCAGGCTGAGACGACGCGTGCGCCGTCCGACTCGACGCCGACGACCCAGTGGTCGGTCTCAACGCCATGACGGGCGAACTCCTGCACCATCGCCGAACGCACTGCTTCGGCAACATCCGTCTGGGCCCAAGCGAACATGGTGGGCCCTGCTCCCGAAATCGAACAACCGAGCGAGCCTGCGGCGAGCGAGGCATTGCGCACCGCAGTGAACCCGGGGATCAACTGCCGGCGCTGCGGCTCGATGACGACGTCGTTCAGACCCTCACGGATCAACTCGAGATCGTCGGTATAGCAACCGGAAATAAAGCCGGCGAGGTTGGCCGTCTGCCAAACGAAATCAGCCATCGCCACATCGCGTTTGAGAATCGCACGAGCCTGCTTGGTGGCAAGAAACATGTGCGGGTGCACAATCACTGCACTGATGCCTTTGGGCACCGGAATCCGCTTAACTCTCGGATTGTCGATACCGACCGTCAACACCAAACCGCCGAACAGCGACGGTGCAATGTTGTCGACATGCATCGACCCGCTCGCAACCGCCTCGCCCTGCATCGCAAACTTCAGCAGATCGATCTTCTCGAATGGTTGATCGAGCAGCGCGTTGGCTGCCACCACGGCCGCTACGGCAGAGGCCGCAGATCCACCGAGGCCCGAGCCGAGCGGAATTCCCTTCTCGATATGCAACTCGATACCGAACTGCGGCTTGGCCGCCACGGCAAGCGCGATGACCGACCGACCGGCCGTATTTTTTTCAGCTTCGAGCGGAATCTCCGCCACCACGCCGCTGCAGCCCGTGATTCGCACTCCTGGCGCCTTACTGCGCGTCGCACGCACACGATCACCGAGCGCATCGACCGCAAATCCCAGAATGTCGAAGCCGATACCGACATTACCCACCGAGGCCGGCGCGAACGCCGTGGCGCTCTCACGACTCATAAGCGAGCTCCAAGATAAGCAGACAGACGCAGCAGATCTGCAAAGATGCCGCCCGCCGTGACTTCAGGCCCCGCGCCAGGACCTTGAACGATCAGCGGATTATTGTTGTAGCGACTGGTCGCAAAGCGCACCACGTTGTCCGTCAATGCAATATTCGCGAAGGGATGCTTGCGATCGAGCTCGACTACACCGACTGTGGCCTTACCATCAGCCGTCAGACGACCGACGTAGCGAAGGACCTTGCCTGCGGCCGTTGCGCGCTCGAAACGGCCTTTCATCGCCGCGTCGTGCTGCGGCAACCGTTGCAAAAAGTCGTCGATGGATCCCTGTTCGAGACCGGCTGGCACCAAACTCTCGACCTGCACGTCCGACATCTCGAGATCGAGACCCATTTCGCGCCCGAGAATGATCAGCTTGCGAGCCACGTCGGTGCCGGATAGATCATCGCGCGGATCCGGCTCGGTGTAACCACGCTGTTTGGCCTCAACGACGATATCGCTGAACTCGCGCGAACCATCGTAGACGTTGAAAAGATAAGCGAGCGTGCCCGAGAAAATACCTTCGATGCTCGTGATTTCATCGCCCGTCTCGCGCAGATCGCGTAGCGTCTGCACGACCGGCAAGCCAGCGCCGACCGTGGCTTCATAGAGGTAATGGGTTCCACCTAGGCGACGTGCCCGGTGCAAGGCGCGATAGCTCTCGAGCGGGGCGCTATTGGCTTTTTTGTTCGGGGTGACGATGTGGATCCCAGCAGCGAGCCAGTCTGCATAGTGCTTGGCTACCTCACCGCTCGCCGTGCAATCGATGATGACGCGATGCGGTAAATAATCGACACCCACATGCTCGACGAACGCCGCAAGATCAGCCGGACGATCGGCAGCTGCAAATTCGCTCTGCCATTGCGATAGATCGACGCCCTTGTCCGACAGCAGCATACGTTTGGACGAGAGCAAGCCACGAACGCGCAGATCCAGCTTGAAATCGCGACGCAGACGCGCCGATTGCGAGGCCATCTGATCGAGCAACACTTTGCCGACAGTACCCGGACCAATGATGCCGACCGACACGGTATGCGCCGAGAGATAGAAACTCGCATGCACTGCCCGCAAGGCGCGCGTTGCTGCCTTAGCGGGAACGACCACCGAGATATTGCGCTCGGAGGCACCCTGCGCGATCGCGCGAACGTTGACGCCGGCCATGCCAAGCGCGTTGAACACCTTCGCCGAGATGCCCGGCATACCGGCCATGCCATCGCCCACGACCGCGAGAATCGCCAGGTCGCGATCGACCTCGACAGATTGGATCTGACCATCGGCGAGCTCGCGCGAGAAAGCGGCTCTCACCACATCGACTGCGCGATCAGCCTGTTCCTTCGGAACGGCGCAGCAGATCGAATGCTCAGAACTGCCTTGCGATATCAGCACGACCGAGATCGACTCTTCGCGCAGCGCGCCAAATAGTCGGTGCGCGGTGCCCGGCACGCCGATCATGCCGGCGCCCTCGAGATTCACGAGCGCGATGTTCTCGATCGTGGTGATGCCTTTGACGGCCAGCGCCGAGGTCGGCCTTGCGCAGATCAAGGTGGCAGGATGATCCGGCGCGAAGGTGTTGCGGATCCAGATGGGGATCTCTCGACCCACCGCCGGCGCCATGGTTTGCGGATGGATCACCTTGGCGCCAAAGTACGCCAACTCCATCGCCTCGTTGTACGACAGCGAATCGATCACCTGCGCATCCGGCACGCGACGCGGATCGGCCGACAGCACGCCATCGACGTCAGTCCAAATATGAATCTCGCGCGCATCGAGCAGGGAGCCGAAAATCGACGCTGAAAAATCGCTGCCGTTGCGACCGAGCGTCGTCTGTACACCGCGGGCATCAGCGGCGATGAAACCCGTGATAATCAGCGTTCCCTCGAAATTCGCTGGAATCGCCGACTGAATCCGGCGCTGCGATTCCTGCCACTGCACCATAGGTCCGAGCGGACCCCACTCGACCACGACCACCTCGCGCGCATCGAGCCAACGAACCTCACCGGGACGCTTGCCGCTGCTCGCATAAAACTCGCGAAACAAGCGTGTTGACCAAATTTCGCCGTAGCCCGAAATCAAGTCGGTGACATTGCGTGAAGCGGATCGCGTCAGTGAAACCGCCTGCAAGATGCCCTCGAGATCCTGCAAGTCGCGATCGAAGCCAGCGAGATAAGCATCGACTGCTGCCTTCGGCAGCAATGAACTCGCGATCGTCTCGTGTCGCTGACGCAAGGCAATGAGGCCATCGCGCCACGCGGGATCGCGCTGCTCAGCCTTGGCCACGAGCGACAGTAAGCCGTCTGTGACGCCCTTGCAGGCAGACAAAACGACTCCCATGCGCGATGGCGCCCAAGCGTTAAGAATAGTGGCGACACGACGGAAACAATCGGCGTCAGCGACGCTCGATCCGCCGAACTTGTGCACGACCCAGTCGGCGGGTGAAGAAACGGCCATGATGTTGAGAAAATCCGCTGAAAAACCCCGTCAACTGTATCGGCCAGAGCCCTGCACACGCAAGTTTTGGCGCGGAAATCACGCTATCCGACCGAAACACGCGCCATGTCCTAGACTTCGCCTGTCATGGAATGGATAAACCTCTGGCCGCTGGCCCTCCTGTTGCTGTCGACCGGGCTCGTGGCCGGCCTCATTGCCGGATTGCTAGGTGTCGGCGGCGGCATCGTGCTCGTCCCCGTGCTCGATCTGGTGCTGCGCTATCTCGGTGTTCCGCCGGAGGGCTCGATGCACGTGGCGGTCGCCACCTCACTGGCCACCATCATCCCAACAGCCATCGCCTCGAGCCGCGCTCACGCTGCGCGTGACGGTATCGATTGGTCACTCGTCAAAGCGTGGTTACCTGGTCTGCTGCTGGGTGGCGTGATCGGCAGCGCGCTGGCCGCCCGCGTGACGGCCCAGACCTTGGCGGGCGTCTTCGCGTTCGTGGCGATTCTGGTGGCGGCGAAAATGATGCTGCCGCTCGACCATTGGCGGTTGCGTGAAACCGTGCCGCGCGGAATCGGCGGCAATCTCATCGCCACTCTCATCAGCACGGTCTCGACCATGATGGGAATCGGTGGAGGAACGCTCTCGGTTCCCGTGATGACGCTCACCGGCAGCGCCATCCATCGCGCCGTCGGTACAGCGGCGTTTTTTGGCCTAGCGCTCGCCGTGCCAGGCACGATCGGGTATCTGCTCGCAGACCCGCCGGTCGACATGCCAGGCGCAACCATCGGCCTGATCAGCCTATCTGCGCTCATAGCGATCGTACCCACCTCGACGTGGATGGCGCCGATCGGCGCACGTCTCGCTCATCGTCTTGATCGTCGACGACTCTCACAAGTCTTCGGCGTGTTCCTCTGTCTGGTTGCCGTTCGCATGCTGTTCAGGAGTCTCTCACCGTGACCATCCACACCATTTCGGGGCCTTGCTTCGAAGATTTTCATCATGGCCTCGAGTTCGACGCGCCGGCCGTCACACTCGGCGCAGGCCATGCCGCTTGGCATCAGGCGCTATTCAGCGATCGCCTGCGTATACCGCTCGATCACCACACGAGCACGACGATCACCGGCATGCCCGGGGCGATGGTGCATCCACTGCTGGCGATCAACATCGCCATTGGACAGTCAACTTGGGCCTCACAGCGTGTGAAGGCCAATCTTTTTTATCGCGGCTTGATCCTGCATCGCAGCGTGCACTTCGGCGATACGCTCTACACCCGAACGAAAGTCGTGGGCTTGCGCCAGAACAAAACCCAAGCCAATCGGGCGGCAACGGGCATCGTGGCACTCGAGATGACCACGACGAATCAACACGGAGAGACCGTACTGCACTTCTGGCGTTGTCCGATGATTCCATGTCGCGATCCGGCAGCCGTCACGGGTCATAACGATGATCTTGATCGAATCGGTGCTGCAGCAACGCAGACGGATGTGATCGCAGCGCTACCGAAGCACTGGAACCTCGCACCCACACAGAGCTGGTTGGGTTGGCGCCATGATGCGCTCGCTGTCGAGGATCACGTGATCGTCGAAGCGCGTGACACCGTCACGTCGGCTCCCGAGCTTGTCCGACTATCTTTGAACATGGCGATGGCGCATACGGACTCGGCTGTTTCCTACCTCGGCGAGCGACTCGTTTTCGGCGGTCATACGATCTTCACCTGCTTCGCGCAGATTACGCGTGCACTACCGAATCTGCTGACGCTGATTGCCTGGGAAAATTGCGACCACCTCGCACCGGTGCTCGAAGGCGACCGTCTACGTACGACGTTCGACATTCGCGAACGAATTCCCGTCAAGGAAGGCGGTGCTTTGCTGCGCATCACGGCCCAGTGCTACGCGGCTCGCAGCACTCCGGAGACTGAAACCGCCGTCCTCGATTGGACATTCTGGGCGTGGAGCGCTTGAGCATGAGCCATCCCGATCGCGTCACTGCGAAACTCATTGAACATATCGTCACGCACCGCTACGAGACCCTAACCCCGAGCGCCGTCGCGGCGACGTCAACCTTTGTACTCGATTCACTCGGTGTCGCCCTCGCCGGATCGCGGGTACCGCTGGTGTCGCAATTGATCGGCCTCTCACACAGTTGGGGACAGTCGAACGACTGTCGCATCTGGGGAACTGGCCAGCGAGTTCCGGCCATCACCGCCGCCTTCATCAACGGCTATCAAATCCATAACCAAGAATGGGACTGCGTGCATGAACCGGCTGTCGTGCATCCCATGGCAGTGGTGCTCTCAACCCTGCTCGCGTGGTCGGAACAACACGGACGAATCGACGGCGAACGTTTTGTGAGTGGCTGCAACGTCGCCGTAGACGTGGCCACCACGATCGGTCGAGCCGCGCGCAACAAGCTACGATTCTTTCGCCCGGCGATGTGTGGCGCGCTTGGAGCAACCGCTGGCATCGCCAACATGCTGAGACTCGATGGCGAAACGACTCGCAGCGCGCTCGGTCTCTGCTACAGCCAGCTCTCGGGCACGATGCAAGCGCATGTCGAGGGATCACCGATGTTGCCTTTGCAGATCGGTATTAATACGCGAGCCGCACTGCTTGCGATCGATTTGGCTGTGCGCGGAGTACAGGGACCGCGGCATTTCCTGGAAGGCGATTTCGGCTATTTCACCTTGTTCGACTCCGAATGGGATCCTTCTGTCTTCGAGCTTCTCGGTGCGCGCTCGGAGATGGAGCATCTTTCGCATAAACCCTTTCCGAGCGGTCGTGCCACGCATGGTGGTGTCGATGGCGCACTGTCGCTACGGGAACAACTCGGCTTCGCCACAGCCGACATCGAAGAAATCCGCGTATATGCACCGCCGCTCGTCGTCCAACTCGTCGACCGCGCCGCGCACACCGATATGCTGCCCGCCTACGCACGGCTCTGCCTTCCCTACGTCGTGGCGACTGCATTGCTTACCGGCGATGTCACGGTCAGCGACTTCGATAGCCAGAAACTGACTTCGCCAGAGCGACTCGCGCTCGCCAGTCGAATCCGAGTGCTGCGCGATGCGAATCCATCCTTGAATGCCTTAGCTCCGCAACGGGTCGAAGTGCAACTGCTCGGCGGGCGTATCGAAGAGTTAGCGCTGCCGGCTGTGCTCGGCGCACCCGGACGACCGCTCACACGCGAACGACATCTCGCCAAGTTTCAGCGAGCGGCCGTTGCCGGCCTTAAGCCCTTGAGTCAAGAGTCGATCTCTAAAGTGATTCGACTCGTCGACGATCTGCCCGCCATGACCGACATGACCCAACTGGTCGATTCGATGTTATTTGAGGACGCTGTATGACCTACCCGAACTATTTTGAGTCGTTCGACTATGTCCAGATGCGCAAAGACTTTCCGCTGGGCGGCGATTTCACCGAAGACTTCGCCAAACGCTCGCGCGACGAAATCTACGCGCATCAAGATCGACTGTTTCGTCGCTGCTTGAAACGCGCATGGGAGATCCCGTTCTATCAGCGTCTTTGGGGCGCGCACGGCTTGACCCCGCACGACATCAATGGACTCGACGACATCGAAAAGCTGCCGATCTTCGGCAAGTCCGAGTTGATGAAGAGCCTTGCCGATCACCCGCCCTATGGGGACTATCACGGTTTTGACAAATGGGACATCGAGCAACGACCGGTCACAGTCATCCACACGACTAGTGGTACGACCGGACGCCCACAGGTCGTGCTATTCAGCCCCAAGTCGCGCGAAGTACAGGCACTTCTCGTCGCTCGAATCTGGCGTATGCAGGGCCTGCAATCGAGTGACGTGATTCACTCGGTCTACGGACACGGCATGATCAACGGCGGACATTTCGTACGCGAGGCCGCCCTGCACTACACCAACTCGCTGTTTCTCTCAGCAGGCACCGGCAAGGAAACCCGTTCGGTGACCCAGATCGAACTGATGCGTGATTTAAAGGTCACCGTGATCGTGGGATTTGTCGATTACATCCGGCAACTCTCCGAAACGGCGCGCGAGATGGGACTCGAACCAGGCAGAGACTTAGCCATTCGCGCGATATTCGGCCATGTCGGACGCGAGTCCCGCAGCGCGCTATCGCGCGCCTGGGGTGGCGCCGAAATCTTTGACTGGTACGGCGTCGCCGACACGGGCCCGATCGCCGCCGAAGGTCCCGATCGCGATGGCATGTACGTCATGGAGGATGCCCAGTACCTGGAGCTCATCGACGAGGGCACTGGCCGCGCTGTTAGCGGAGAGGACGCCGGTGACATGGTGATTACCTCCCTTTATCGCGACGATGTATATCCGTTGATTCGCTTCAACACACATGATTTGTCAGCGTGGAAAAGCGGCACATCCTCGCTTGGATTTCAATTACAGCGCACCGTCGGAGTACTTGGCCGTAGCGACAACATGGTCAAACTTCGCGGTATCAACGTATACCCACTCGCGCTTGCGGCGATCCTCAACGAGCGCAGTGAATTTGCCGGCGAATATATCTGCCGCGCCCGACGCGACGTCTCCGGTCGTGACAATCTCTGCGTAATCATCGAGACGCGTGCCGGCGCTCACCAAGACGCCGAGGTCGCACGTGGATTCGCAAGCCTGCTCAGTCGACGGGTTGGCGTCGAAATCGAGGTGGAACTCGTCGCGCCTGGCGAAACCGCGGCGCTCACCCAGATCGAAAGTCGACAGAAGCCAATTCGATTGATCGACGAGCGCCCGAAGGCGAGTGCCTGAAACCATGCCGTTTGCGAATGCCGTCGAGCGGCTCGAGTCTGCCATCGCGCGTATCGAGCGCGATGATCTCAATGCCTGGTGCCATCTCGATCTCGAGGCGGCCCGCGAGGCGGCCCGCGCGAGTGATCAACGGTCCGCCAACGCGCAAAGCTTGAGCGTCATCGACGGTTGTCTAGTCGGAGTTAAGGCGAATATCGCCGTCGCCGGTTGGCCTTGGGCAGGCGGCTTACGCAGCCGCCAAGGGGTGCGCGCCGACAGCGACGCTGCCGTGATCGAGGCACTGCGAGCTGCCGGAGCAATCTTGCTCGGACAAACGACGATGGATGCCGGTGCACTCGGCGCCAGCGGACGCAGCATGCAAGGCGCTATCCGGCATCCGCTCGATGGGGCCCTATCGGTCGGCGGCTCGAGCGGTGGCTCGGCCGCAGCGGTTGCCGCCGGGCATTGCGATGCGGCAATCGGTAGCGACACGATCGGTTCGGTTCGCATACCCGCCGCACTCTGCGGCATCGTCGGCTTCAAGCCTTCACCTCATCGTCTGAGCTTGCACGGTGTACTGCCGGTTCACGAAGACTTCGATCATCTGGGGCCACTGACTCGTGAGGCCTCGCTCGCGCGTGAACTGCTTCGAGCCGTTGGCGCTTTCACGAATCCGGTGTGCGCGCCTTCAAGGTCGCTGCGATGCGCGGTCATGAGCTCTTTCGGTGCTGTCGAATTGGAGGCGACGACCGAGTCGGCTTTTCGCGCTGCGATCGGAAGGTACGCCGACCAATTCGCATCGATAGAACAACTCGAATGGGCACGGGAGACCGGCGATCCACTGCAGCTACGCAAAGTACGTCGCGCGATCTTCGCTCTGTGTGAACATCGTATGTGGCTCGCCCACCGCGAGCAACTCGAAAGGCAGCCGGAAGACTTCGATGAACCGCTACGCGGGATGCTCGAATTCGGTGGCCAACTCGATGCCATGAAGCTCGAGCGTTATCGCACGACGGTCGACGACTTCATTACGCGCTGGCGTGAACTGACACAGAACTTCGACATCATCTTGCTGCCGACCTCGCCCGTGCCAGCCTTTGCCCATGCGCTACCGACACCCGACTCGTTGGCCGATCTGACCGTGATCGCGACCGCCACGGGCTCACCCGCCGCTACCATACCGATCGCGAGCGAGGGCCTGCCGGTCGGCCTGCAACTGGTCGGACAACCCGGCGCCGATGAACTCGTTATGGCGCTGGCAGAAGCGTTGTCAGGCTGAATGAATACTGAGGTAGTGTGCGGCGATGTCACGTCGTGTCGCGACCCAGACGCCCTCGGCGCGACTCACATGCTGCAGGAATCGATCAAGCGCGACGATACGACCCGGTCTTCCGATGATGCGAAGATGCACACCGAGCGACATCATGCGCGGACGGCCGACGGACTCTGCCAGCAACCAATCGAAAGTGTCCTTGGCGTAGGTCAACCAATCGGTCGGCATCAGCGCCGGCGCATTCCACATTTTCATGTCGTTTGAATCGAGCGCATAGGGCAACACCACCATCGGCTTGACCAACGAACGGTCCATGAACGGCTCGTCGCGACTGAAATCGTCCATGTGATAGAGGTAGCCCTCCTCACTCAACAAGCGGCGCGTCTCTGCGGTGTGTAGATATCGTGAAAGCCAGCCAACGGGCCGAGCACCTGTGGTCTTCGCGATGCTGTCGGTTGCCTTGCGAATGAAGTCCCGCTCGACTTCCTCGCTCATACCGAGCTGGTGCGCCCAACGATAGCCGTGCGCGCACACCTCGTGCCCTGCACCGGCGATTCCGCGAGCCACCTGCGGTGCGCGCTCAAGCGCTACTGCTGCCGCCGTGAAAGTCGCAGGAAACCCGTAACGATCGAGCAAACCCAACACACGGGGCGCGCCCTCATTGATGCCATAGGCATAGTTCGACTCGTTGCCGAAATTGCGTACCGGCTTCTTCAGGGTGATCCCAAGCTCGTCGACGGGCTCAGGGCCGCGATCACCGTCTTCGATATTGAATTCGGCGCCTTCTTCCACATTCACAACGAGCGAGAGCGCTAGACGCGCACCACCCGGCCAAGCGTAACTCATGTCTAGTGATACTCCTCGCCGCCCGAAACGTTCATCGCTTCACCCGTGATGTAGGCAGCCTCGCCTGATGCAAGGAATGCGCACGCCTTAGCGATATCCTCCTGCAAACCCGGTCGGCCGAGTGGAATGCGAGCACGCATATCTGCGAGATATTTCTCTTCACTGCGGCCGGTCGCTGCGCTGAAGAACTGATTCTGCCAAGCGCCAAGACCCGTCGTGACATGGTTCGGACAAATCGTGTTGACGGTGATGCCCTGCGCGCCGAGCTCGATCGCAGCCGAGCGAGTGAGACCCACCATGCCGTGCTTCGAAGACACGTAGGCTGATGCGAACGGGAACCCCGACTTCGACGCTTGACTACCGATGTTGATGATTCGGCCACCCTGACCTTGGGCGATGAACTGCTTGGCCGCATACTTAATGCCGAAAAACGCTCCGCGAAGATTGACGCCGAGCACGGCATCCCAATCCGCCTGCGTCATCTCGATGATCGGTTTCATCAGATAACCGATACCTGCGTTGTTCACCATGATGTCGAGACGCCCATAGTGCGCCACCGTCTTTGCGACGAGTTCGGCCACCTGCGCCTCTTCCAGTACATCGCACACAAGTCCGATTGCCTCGCCGCCGGCCGCACGAATCTCTGCGACGATCTGCTGCATCTCTTTCGAAGAGCCGATCGCCGTCTCGGGCATCTCGGCTCCGCGCGCAGCACCGATATCGCTCACGACCACCTTGCAGCCTTCGGCTGCCAATCGTTTAACCATCGCTTCGCCGAGGCCCTTGGGGCGACCTGAGCCCGTAACGATCGCAACCTTGCCACGCAGATCCGGATAGACGCTCATCGGAACTCCTTGTGAGAACTTCAGACTGCTAACATGATCGCATGAGCGAACTACTGACGGACATAGTTCCCCCGATCGGTCGAGTCACCTTGAATCGACCCGACAAGCGCAATGCGCTGAACTCGGCGATGTGGATGGAGCTGACCCACCTCGCGGTGCAGCTGTCGCAAGATGACCGTCTGCGGGTCGTTTTGTTGATGGGCGCCGGCCAGGAGGCCTTCAGCGCCGGCGCCGACATCGTCGAGATGCGCCAAAGCCTGGCCGATCCGCCGAAGATGCAGGCGATGCAACAAGCGGTACTGGATGCGCAGGTCGCTTGGGAGCGCATTCCGATTCCGACTATCGCCATGATTCGCGGTGCCTGCACGGGCGGAGGCTGCGGGCTCGCCTTGAGTTGCGATCTGCGAATCGCGACGCCCGATGCGTTTTTCGCCATCCCACCCGCCAAGCTCGGCCTCGCCTACAGTCTGGCCGATACCAAACGACTGTACGATCTCGTCGGCCCGTCACGCACCAAGGAAATCCTCTACACAGGCAGACGCATCGAT
>CAIVYV010000034.1 GCA_903910215.1 uncultured Pseudomonadota bacterium | reverse complement strand
GCATGGAAGCGCTGGTGCCTGAGCTCAATTATCGCGCTGCGCGCTTGGCTCGAGAGGTGGCCGATGAAGTGTCGGCACGCACTGGGACGCCGCGTTTCGTGGCGGGGGCCTTGGGCCCCACGAACCGTACAGCCTCGCTGTCTCCGGATGTGAATGATCCGGGCCTGCGGCTCGTGAGCTTCGATCAACTCGTCGAGGCCTACTCCGAGGCGACGCGCGCGCTGGTGCTCGGCGGATCCGATTTGATCCTGATCGAAACCGTGTTCGATACGCTCAACGCCAAGGCAGCGATCTTTGCGGTTCGCCAGGTTCTCTCGACGCTCGGTCGCGATCTGCCAGTCATGGTTTCGGGCACCATCACCGATGCGTCGGGTCGAACGTTATCGGGACAGACCACCGAAGCCTTCTGGAACTCGGTTCGTCATGGCGATCTGTTTGCGATCGGTCTCAACTGTGCTCTCGGTGCGAAGGACATGCGTCCGTATATCGCTGAGCTCGCGCGAATTTCCGATCGTTATGTCTGTGCTTATCCGAACGCCGGCTTGCCGAACGCGTTTGGCGAATATGACGAAACACCCGCGGAAACCGCTGCGATCCTCGCGGAGTTCGCGAGTTCCGGTTTGCTCAATATCGTCGGAGGTTGCTGCGGTACGACCCCCGACCACATCCGACTCATCGCCGATGCAGTCCGTCCGTCAGCACCTCGGGCGCGTTCGAGAGTGCCGGTCAAATGCCGCTTATCGGGGCTCGAGCCGCTCAGCATTGACGAGAGCAGTCTCTTCATCAACGTGGGCGAGCGGACCAACGTCACCGGTTCGGCGAAGTTTCGCAAGCTGATCGAAGCGGGTGATTATTCGGCTGCGCTCGATGTGGCAAGGCAGCAGGTTGCCGCCGGTGCTCAAATCATCGACGTCAACATGGATGAGGGCATGCTCGATTCGGAAGCGGCCATGGTCAAGTTTCTGAACTTGATTGCGGCGGAACCCGACATCGCGCGAGTGCCGTTGATGATCGACTCGTCGAAGTGGAGTGTGATTGAGGCGGGCCTAAAATGTGTGCAAGGCAAGCCGATCGTGAACTCCATCAGCCTAAAGGAAGGCGAGGAGGCGTTCCTCGCGCAAGCAAACAAGATTCGCCAGTACGGCGCGGCTGTCGTCGTCATGGCCTTTGACGAGAAAGGGCAAGCCGATTCGATCACCCGCAAGGTTGAGATCTGTCAGCGATCGTATGATTTGCTGACGGGGAAAATCGACTTTCCCCCGGAAGACATCATCTTCGATCCCAATATCTTCGCGGTGGCCACGGGTATCGAGGAGCACGCGAACTATGGCCTTGATTTCATCGAGGCCACGCGTCAGATCAAAACGCGAATGCCGCTCGCGATGGTCAGCGGTGGCGTCAGCAACGTGTCGTTTTCGTTTCGCGGCAACGATCCGGTGCGAGAGGCCATGCACAGCGTGTTCCTCTATCACGCCATCCGTGCCGGGATGGATCTCGGCATCGTCAACGCGGGGCAGCTCGCGATCTATGAAGACATTCCGCTGGAGCTACGCGAGGCGGTTGAAGATGTCATCCTCAATCGTCGCGCCGACTCTACGGAGCGCTTATTGGCACTGGCGGCGCGTTTCAAAGGAGACGGCTCGACCAAGCGCGAAGTTGATCTTGAATGGCGTTCTCTGCCTGTCTCCAAGCGACTCGAGTACGCGCTCGTCAAGGGCTTAGATGAGTTCATAGTCGAAGATACTGAAGCGGCTCGCCTCGAGGCGGAGCATCCCATCAAGGTCATCGAAGGACCTTTGATGGATGGCATGAACGTCGTAGGTGATCTTTTCGGCGCAGGCAAGATGTTCTTGCCGCAGGTTGTCAAGAGCGCACGCGTCATGAAGAAGGCCGTGGCCCATCTCGTGCCGTTCATCGAACGCGACAAGTCCGGCGCCGCGCGCAGCAATGGCAAGATCGTACTCGCGACGGTCAAAGGTGACGTACACGACATCGGCAAGAACATCGTCGGAGTCGTCTTGCAGTGCAACAACTTCGAGGTGATCGATCTTGGGGTGATGGTGCCCGCCGAGCGCATCCTCGAGGTTGCGCGTCGCGAGAATGCGGCGCTCGTGGGTTTGTCTGGCTTGATTACGCCGTCGCTCGATGAAATGGTGCATGTGGCTCGTGAGATGCAGCGTCAGGGCTTCGATGTGCCGCTATTGATCGGTGGGGCTACGACGTCTCCGGCGCACACGTCGGTCAAGATTGCGCCGCAGTACCGTGAGCCGGTGGTCTACGTCAAAGATGCCTCACGCGCGGTGGGTGTCTGCCAATCGTTGGTGACGCCTTCGAGCAAGATGGTGTTTGCCGCCAAGTTGGCGGAAGAACACGAAAGGCGGCGCGAGCAGCATGCCGGTAAAAGCGTCAAGCAACCCGAAGCGACGCTGATCGCAGCGCGAGCGAATCGGCCTCGCATCGACTGGTCGGCTTATCGGCCGGTCGCACCTTTGCGGCCCGGCGTGCAGGTGTTCGACGGTTATCCGCTTGCTGACTTGCTCGATTACATCGATTGGATGCCGTTTTTCAATGCGTGGGAATTTGCTGGCAAGTTTCCAGACATCCTGACCGACCCCATTGTGGGTGAAGCGGCGAGCAACCTCTACGCTGACGCACGTCGCATGCTTAAGCAATTGATTGCTGAGGAGTGGCTTGAGGTCAGGGCCGTTATTGGTCTCTTCCCGGCAAACTCGATCGGTGATGATATCGAGGTCTACGCTGGCGAGGAGCGACGTGACGTGCTCGCCACCTTGCAGCATCTGCGACAGCAGAAGGGTAAGCCTGCGGGTCAGCCGCATGAGTGTCTATCGGATTATGTCGCACCGCGTGAATCGGGCGTGCGCGATTACGTCGGTGCGTTTGCGGTTACAGCGGGTATCGGAATCGAAGAGCACATCGCGCGATTCGAAGCAGCGCATGACGATTACTCGAGTATTTTGTTGAAGGCATTGGCCGATCGTCTGGCTGAAGCGGCTGCTGAGTATTTTCACGAGCGCGTTCGGCGAGAGTTGTGGGGCTACGCGTCCGCAGAGCAATTGACGAATCAGCAGTTGATACGTGAGGAGTACCGCGGCATTCGACCGGCGCCGGGCTACCCCGCCTGCCCGGACCACACGGAGAAGGCCAAGCTCTGGACGTTGCTTAATGTCGAGCGCAACACGGGTATCCGATTGACCGAAAGTTACGCGATGTATCCGACCGCCGCAGTCAGCGGTTGGTACATCGCGCATCCCGATGCGCACTATTTCGCGCTCGGCAAGATCGATCGCGATCAGGTGGTCGACTATGCGGCCCGCAAGGGCATCGCGGTGCAGGAGGCCGAGCGCTGGCTCGCGCCGAATCTCGGTTACGAGCCGTAGGTTGCGTCAGCGCGGTTCGGTGTCGTCCAGTTGGCGCAAGTAAGCGGCGCCACCGAGCGCGCGCATCTGCCCCATGATGCGCTCGGTGCGTCGTAGCACGTAGGGTGAGGGCGCCGCGGCGCGCAGTTTGATCGGGTTCGGCAGGACGGCCGCCAGCAGGGCTGACTGTCGACGAGTCAGCTTGGCGGCGTCCTTGTCAAAGAATTCTCGCGATGCGGCTTGTACCCCGTAGACGCCTCGACCGAATTGCGCCACGTTAAGGTATACCTCGAGGATGCGATCTTTCGGCCATAGCACCTCGATGAGTACGGTGAAGTAAACCTCGAGTCCTTTGCGGATCCAACTTCGGCCTGACCACAAAAAGAGATTCTTCGCGGTCTGCTGGGTGATGGTGCTCGCACCGCGTACACGTCGTCCCTTGGCGTTGTGCTGAACGGCTTTTCGAATCGATTCGAAGTCGAACCCGGTGTGGAAGGGAAACAATTGATCCTCGGCCGCGATCGCGGCCATTGCCGCATGAGGCGAGATGGCCTCCAGCGGAACCCAGTCGTACTGATTTCGGTAGCGGAAATTTCCGCCCAGCACCGCGTCTGCTCGTGCCGTCAACATGAACGCGGATGTGGGCGGCGGTAGCCACCGCAATAGCAGTACCACCACGATCGAGGTGGCGATCGTGATCAGCAAAGCCCGCAGCACGCGGCGGGCGATGCCAGCGAGTGTCAGGCCGTTGCCTCGCGGGTGACCGCCAGCATGACCACGTCATCTGCAGGCACGTCCGAGTGGCCGCGTCGGCGCGTAGTGGGGACTTCGGCGATCGCATCCACCACTTCCATGCCGCTAGTCACGCGGCCAAACACGGCGTAGCCGTAGTTGCCAGGGCTGTGGTTGAGAAAGTCGTTGTCGACCAAGTTGACGAAGAACTGTGCCGTGGCGCTGTTGATGTCATTGGTGCGAGCCATTGCGAGCGTGCCGCGCAGATTCTCGAGACCGTTGGTCGCCTCGTTGCGGATCGGCTCGTGGGTGTCCTTTTGTTCGAGACCCGATGCGAAACCGCCGCCCTGAATCATGAAACCGGGGATCACGCGATGGAACAGCGTGCCATCGTAGTGGCCCTCATCCACATAGCGCAGGAAATTGGCACAGGTTACTGGTGCTTCCTTCTCGAAGAGTTCGACGGTGAATTCACCAGCGGTGGTTTTGAAACGCAGCATTGAAAGATCATCCTGAGGTGAGATCTGATGTTCGATTGCCATCGGGCAACCATTGACCTTCAGTCACGCGTTCGTGACCGGCTAAATCGCGATGCGAGACTACGTGAGCATAGCCCCTCGCCACAAGTCGCTGGCGGACCGCCACGCCCTGATCGGCCCCGTGCTCGAGACAGAGCCAGCCGCCGGTTGCTAGATGTCGCGGCGCTTGTTCGATGAGGTGGTTTAGGGCGGCAAGCGCGTTGGGTCCTGCCGTGAGGGCGAGCAGCGGTTCGAACGCCAGCGAATCACCGTTGAGCACCGGGTCCTCCGAATCCACATAAGGTGGGTTTGAGGCGATGACATCGAAGTGCTGGTCGGATAGGGGTTCGAACCAAGACCCCTGTCGGAGCGTTACTCGGCCCGCAACGAGGTTCTGAGCATTCTCTGTGGCGATGGCGAGCGCCTTCGACGATACATCGACCGCGGTGCACAGCCAATCAGGTCGTTCATGAGCTACCGTGATCGCGATGATCCCCGAGCCGGTGCCGAGATCGACTACTTGGATGGGCGTCGTAGGCCGATTCGTGAGTCGCTTCGCGAGTTCATCGCCATGACGCAGGATTCGTTCGACCAAGAGTTCCGTTTCTGGGCGCGGTACCAGCACATCGGGAGTGACGGCGAATTCGAGTGACCAGAACTCGCGTCGGCCGGTGAGATACGCGAGCGGCTCGCCCGAAGCCCGACGCTCCGTCCAAGCCCGCAGCTTCTCGAGTTGCTGCGCATCGAGCAGGCGCTCCGGCTCGGTATGTTGTGCGATGAGCGGCATGTTCAGGCAGGCGGCGAGCAGGTGCTGTGCTTCCCGCGCGGCGTCATCGCCGAAGTTTGCGAGCGTAGCGCGAGTTTCCGCGAGTGCTTCGCGCAGAGACATCCTGTTCATATTTTCAAGTGTGACATGAGCGGTGCGCCGTCCGCAGTGTCGGTGGCGGTTTGGGCAGGTTTGCTAAAGTGCGCGGGTGAGCGATTCAACTCAGTCTGTACCGCCGCCGGTCGGAGACGTCGTCGCCGTAGCGTACGAGCGTTTTCGCGCGACCTTGCTGCGTACTTTGCCGTTCTCGTTGCTGGCGGTGCTGCTTGGTCAATGGCCGTCGGTCTACCTGCTGCAAGGCGGCGAGTCCTTGCAGTTGCTCGCCCCGAAATCGCTGGGCTGGTGGTTCGTTATGCTGCTGGCGAGTGTGGGCACCCTCTGGTGTTGGCTTGTGATTGCGCGGCGACAGTGGGGTCGCGATTCACTCGTCCTCGACATCCGTGCGGCAACACGCGTTCTGCCGCGGGCACTTCTGATTCTGCTGATGTCGAGCGCACTCGTGGGCTTGGGCGCGCTTGCACTCGTCATACCGGGAATCTACCTGCTGGTTGCCTTGTGGCCCGCGCTGGCCGTCTCCCTCGCTGAAGATGCATCGGCGCGCGTGAGTATCGATCGCGCGCTGGTTCTCGTCCGTGGCGCGTGGTGGCAGAGTTTGAGCGTTCTTGTCGTGATGCTCGTGCTAGTGCTCGGTTTTTTCGTGATCGGTGCGATCGCGGCTTTCGCCTTGGCAAACTTGCTGCCGATGTCGGTGGTGACCGCGCTATTGGCGGCTTTTTTCCAGCCGTTCGTGACCGCTACTGGTTGGGCGCAGTATCAGGCGCTGTGCGAGCGTCAGGCTTCTTCCTCGGCCAACAACTCGCTCTGATATTCCTGCAATAGCGGTTCGATCAAGTCGTCCAGTCGTCCCGCGATGATCTGCTCGAGCTGATACAGCGTCAGGTTGATGCGATGGTCCGTGACGCGCCCTTGCGGAAAGTTATAGGTCCGGATTCGCTCTGATCGATCGCCGCTGCCAACTTGGAGTTTGCGAGTTCGAGCTTGCGCAGCCTCGCGTTTCTCTCGCTCGCTAGCCAGTAATTTCGCCTTCAACAATGACATGGCGCGACTGCGGTTCTTGTGCTGCGAACGCTCGTCCTGACACTCGACCACAATGCCTGTGGGCAAGTGCGTCATGCGGACGGCCGAATCGGTTTTATTGACGTGTTGACCGCCCGCTCCGGATGCACGGAAGGTGTCGATACGCAGATCCGCTGGGTTGATCTCGATGTCTTCGACTTCGTCCATCTCCGGCAGGATGGCAACTGTGACCGCAGAGGTGTGGATGCGGCCCTGTGCCTCGGTTTCCGGAACGCGCTGCACGCGATGGGTGCCAGATTCGAACTTCAGCTTCGAGAAAACGCCCTGACCAATGACGCGACAGATGACTTCGCGAAAGCCGCCATGCTCGCCTGGGCTCTCACTCAAAGTTTCGATCTGCCAGCCTTGCTTTTCGCCGTAGCGGGCGTACATGCGAAGCAAATCTCCGGCGAAGATTGCGGCCTCGTCGCCACCCGTGCCAGCGCGAATTTCAAGAAATACGTTACGTGCATCGCGCGTATCGACTGGGATCAGTGAGCGGCGCAACTCCAGCTCGAGACTGCCGAGCAGCGGCTCGAGGCGTCGAACTTCTTCTTCACCCATCCCCCGCATGTCAGCATCGGCATCGGTTGCCAGCGCCTCGGCTGCACGCAGCTCCGCCTCGCAGCGACGATAGGCCTCGAAACGTTCGGCCATCGGCGTCAGTCGCGAGTACTCCATCGACAGCTCGCGAAATTGATTCGAGCTGCCGTCGATGTCTGGTGCGGCGAGCAAGCGACCGACTTCCTCGTAACGGTCGACCTGTTTTTCCAGTCGCTGCCTGATGGTGTCTTTCATTTTCGGTCCATGACGCCCGCGGCTTTCCGGGGCAGCGCGATTCTCGGGGTCGCGCCGGTTGCTGACAAGCAGGTTGCTGACAAGAGAGCAGCGTGACGGGCTATAGTGTCTTCAAGATGATTGGGTCGCGCTGCTTGATTTGGGTTGCGGTGCTCTGGTTGCTGGCCGGGGCTGTGTTTGCGTCGGCCGAGCCTAGTGACCCTGCGCGAGGCGAGCCCTCCACCTCAAAGCAGCCCGATTGTCGGGCGACGGTCGAGTCGCTGGTGCTCGAGGCTTCAGCCGATCGAGATCCGCGGCGCACCGACCGCGCGCTCGATATTGCGATGGCTTGTCATCACATCCCGGCCGCTTGGCAAATGGCAGCGCGTTTGTGGTCGCTCGACCCTGAGAATCCCGAGGCACTCCAGCGCGTCGGTATGGTCGCGTTACAGGCGTGGAAGATTCCCGAAGCGCGTGAAATCTACGCATCTCTGCTCGCCAAGCCGGACGTCGAGCCCGGGCGTGCCTTGGCCGACATCCTGCCGCCCTTGTCCGAAGGACCGCTCGCACCCGCCGCATGGCGTATCTTCGGCTCGCTGCTCGATCGCGAGACCCTCACACCGCAGGCGATCGCCACACTCGGGCGCATGGCTTGTAACTCGGACGATCTTGCAGCCTGTGCCTCGCTGATCTCGCTTGCGCGCACCCGTGGCGCTGGTCGCGATGTACGAACCATTCGATTGGCCGCTGCCGCCGCAGCCGCACTCGGTGAAGAGACCACCGCGCTGGAGGAGGCGTCCCTCGTCGCTCAGGGTGATCCGGTCAATCATCGGTTCGCGCAAATCGAGACCTGGATCACGCTGGATCGTCTCGATGAGGCTCGTGCTGCACTCCAAAAAATAGCCACGGCCGATGATGCGTCACCAGATACGCCATTTCGTCGTGAAGCGGAGCGACGACTCGCGCTGCTCGCGCTGTCGCAGGGCGAGTTAACGGAGGCGGAGCGTTTATTCAGCGAGCGGTTGCGTGCTGATCGGGGCTCCGCCGAATCTTTGTATTACCTCGCGGTGATCGCTGAGCGACAGGGCCGGACCGATTCGGCCTTGAAGGCGTATTTGCAGCTCAGTACTGCGGGTGCGGGGCTGCCACCGCGGGTGCGCGCGGCACGCTTGCTCTTCGCGCAAGGTCGGCATGACGATGCTTTGGCGTTGTTCGATGCGCTTAAACACCCGGCGCGTAACAATACGATCGAAATCGAGATCGCTCGTTCTCGCGCCTTGGCGGAGGCAGGCTTCGGTGACGAGGCGATCGACAGCATCGAGAGTGCTTTGCAACGTCACCCCGACCATCCTGAGTTGCTGTATCACAAGGCGGTGCTCCTCGATGGGATGGGCCGCACCGCAGCAGGCATTCGTGTATTCGAGGGATTGCTGCAGCAGCGGCCCGACGAGGCGAACGTCATGAACGCTCTCGGTTACACGCTTGCCGATCGGAAGCGTCAGTTGACTCGCGCCGAGCGATTGATTCGAGCGGCACTCGATCAACGACCGGACAACGCAGCCTACCTCGACAGTCTGGGTTGGGTGCTGTTTCGTCGCGGTAAAACGCAGGATGCGCTGCCCTTGCTCGAGCGCGCGTGGCGACTGTCCAAAGAAGCGGAGATCGCAGCGCATTGGGGTGAGGCTCTGTGGGCGAGTGGTGATCGTGCTGCCGCGCAGCGAGTCTGGGCGCAGGCACTGTTGTTTTCCCCGGAGTCGAAGCCGCTGCGCGAAGTCATCGAGCGATTTGCCGAGCGCAGGTAAGTGCGTCGTATCTCGCCGTGGCGATGCTTCGCCATTCTCATCCTGTCGTCTTTGACCGCATGCGTCAGCGTTCCTCGCTTGTCGCTGCCGGCGGCCGATCTGCCGGTGGAGTGGGCCGCGCGTCAAGCCGTGTTGCAATCGTGGGCGCGCTTTGACCTGCGCGGGAAAGTGTCGATTTTGCGCGGTGAGCAGAGCGTGGTAGCGGTTGTTCGCTGGCGTCAGCGCGGCGATGGACTGCGCCTTGGGCTGGAGGGGCCGCTCGGTATGGGGGCTTCGGAGTGGTTCTTCGACTCAACCCGATCCGACCAGGCGCTCGCTGATCTCGAACGTCGACTTGGCGTTGCTCTGCCGATCGCGTCGGTCAGGTATTGGGCTTTGGGTGTCCCCGACCCATCGCTCGAAGTTCAATCGGTCGAGATCATCGCGGATCGCTTGCACTCTTTGCAGCAGCAGGGATGGTCAATTCGGTATCTGGACTATGCACCTGTCCCCGGCGCCCGCTTCGAGTTGCCGCGTCGGTTGCAATTGGAATCGTCCGATGTGCGCGTGCGGATGTTCATCGATAGCTGGGAGTCGCTCGGGCCATGATCGCCGCCAACCCAAAACGCTGGTGGCCAGCGCCCGCCAAGCTCAATCTTTGTCTGCACGTAACGGGTCGACGCGCCGATGGTTACCACGAGTTACAGACGATTTTTCAGCTCATATCTTTGGCTGATCAGTTGTCTTTTGATCTGCGTGATGACGGTCGAATCGTTCGGCTCGACTACGAAGGCGCTGCTGCGGGTGCCTTGAGTACTGTCGGCGAGGATCAGGATCTATGTGTCCGGGCGGCGAGGGCTCTGCAGTTGCGCACGGGCGCCAAAGCCGGTGCTGCGATTCGGATTCGCAAACACATTCCTGTCGGTGGCGGTCTCGGCGGCGGCAGCTCTGATGCGGCCACGACTCTCTTGGTGCTGAACGCGCTTTGGGGTGCCGGCTTGTCCACAGACGATTTGGCTGAGATCGGAATTGCCCTCGGGGCGGATGTGCCGGTGTTCGTTCGGGGGTATTCCGGGCTTGGGGAGGGGGTGGGCGAGCGTCTGACACCGCTCGAGCTACCGGATTCCTGGTTTCTGGTCATTCACCCCGGGGTGTCGGTCCCCACCCGGGATGTCTTCCAGGCTCCTGAATTGACACGAAATTCCCCCGTCCTCACAATAGCCGCCCTTTTGGCTTCCGGGGGTCGTAACGACTGCGAGCCGGTGGTGCGTACGCGCTATCCGGAGGTTGCAGCCGCGCTCGACTGGCTCGGTCGGTTTGCGTCCGCGCGGCTGACCGGTACCGGGTCCTGCCTCTTCGCCCGTTTCGCCTCGGCTGCCGAGGCAGAGCGAGTTGCCGCGAGAGTGCCGGATGTCTGGCGGGCTTATGTGGTGCAGGGGCTGGCGGAGTCGCCGCTTCGGCAGAGTTTGTAACGGTTGGGGTGTCGCCAAGTGGTAAGGCAGCGGGTTTTGATCCCGCCATTCGGAGGTTCGAATCCTTCCACCCCAGCCACTCGATAAGTTTCCCCGTCATCGGGGGAGGGTCGCTTGGACAGTCCGACGTTTGCGCTCTTTACCGGGAATGCCAATCCCGCACTGGCGCAGGAAATCGCCCGTCACCTGAAGGTTCCGCTTGGGCGAGCCATGGTCTCTCGGTTCAGCGACGCCGAGGTCAACGTCGAACTCATCGAGAACGTGCGTGGTCGCGACGTTTTTCTAGTTCAGCCGACTTGTCCGCCGGTCAACGATCACCTGATGGAACTGCTGATCATGGCGGATGCGTGCCGCCGCGGTTCCGCCCGAAGCGTTACGGCAGTCGTCCCGTACATGGGCTACTCGCGACAGGATCGTCGCCCGCGAGCGACGCGCTCGGCCATCTCGGCCAAGGTGGTTGCCAACATGATGGTCGGTGCAGGCATCGATCGCATGCTCACCGTCGACTTGCACGCGGAGCAGATCCAGGGCTTTTTTGATATCCCGGTCGACAACGTGTATGCATCACCCGTCTTGCTCGGTGACGCCTGGCGTCAGCGCTACGAGAACATGATCGTGGTATCACCCGATGTGGGTGGTGTGGTGCGTGCTCGCGCGCTGGCTAAGCGGCTCGATGACGTCGAGCTCGCCATCATCGACAAGCGCCGGCCGCGACCGAACGAATCGAAGGTGATGAATATCATCGGCGAGGTGAAAGACAAGACTTGCGTGCTCATCGACGACATCGTCGACACGGCGGGGACGTTGTGCCTCGCTGCGCAGGCGCTCAAGGATGAAGGCGCTCGAAAAGTGGTGGCCTACATCACGCATCCCATTCTGTCGGGACCTGCCGTAGAAAGAATCGCCAACTCGGGCCTCGACCAATTGGTTGTCACCGACACGATTCCTCTGAGTGCAGAGGCCCAAAAATGCCCGCGGATTCGCCAGCTTTCGGTGGCGGGTCTGCTCGGTGAGACGATACGACGAATTCGCGACGAAGAGTCGGTCAGTTCGTTGTACGTCGATTGAGTCCGTTCTGGTCGCGGAACGGAATAACGTTAAATCAGGAGTTGAATATCATGAAGATCTCTTTCGAACTTGCGGCGGAAGCCCGCAATGACGAGGGCAAAGGTGCGAGCCGCCGCCTCCGTCATGCTGGCCGAGTCCCCGCGATCCTTTACGGCGGCAAGGATCAGCCGCAGTCGCTGTCCTTTAATCACGAAAAGCTGCTGACGCTGATCGAGAACGAAAAGTTCTACTCGACGATCGTCGGTATCAATGTCGGCGGCAAGGTGCACCCGGTCGTGGTCAAAGATTTGCAGATGCATCCTGCGAAGAACCAGGTTCTGCATCTCGACCTGCAGCGCGTTCTCGATAACGAGAAGATCCGTTTGCGCTTGCCGATCCACTTCAAGGGAGAGTCGGTTGCTCCGGGCGTCAAAACCCAGGGTGGTATCGTCTCGCACCGCTTGGCTGATATCGAAGTGCAGTGTCTCGCGAAGGATCTGCCGGAAGAGCTCGTTCTCGATCTGTCGGAGATGAAGCTCAACGACACCAAGTACGTCTCGGATATCTCGCTGCCCGCGGGTGTCGTGGCGACATTGGTGGTCCAGGGTAAGGATCAGGTTGTAGTCTCGATCCACAGCCCGCGCGCCGAAGAGCCGGAAGCGGCTCCGACCGCGGAAGCTGCGGCACCTGCGGCTGATGCCAAGAAGGAAGAGGCTAAGAAGGAACCTGCGAAGAAATAATTTCGCGGTGTTTTTTTCTGATGGAGGCCGCCCACGTGGCGGCCTCCGTTTTTGAGGAGCTCGAGTGGGCGCGCAATTGATCATGTTGGTCGTGGGTTTGGGTAACCCGGGTGAGAAATACACTCGCACGCGTCACAACGCGGGCTTCTGGTTCGTCGATGAGCTGGCGCGTCGTCACGGCGGTTCGTTTCGTGCGGAATCCAAGCACCAAGGTGAGCTCGCGCGTATCAGTTTGATGGTCGCGGGGTCGAGACAGGAGCTGTGGTTGTTGAAGCCAACCACGTTCATGAATCGCAGCGGTGGGTCGATTGCGTCGGTGAGTCATTTTTACAAGATTTCGCCGGGCTCGATTCTGGTCGCTCACGATGAGCTCGACTTGGCAGCGGGCACGGTACGACTGAAACTCGCCGGTGGCCACGGTGGGCATAACGGATTGCGCGACACGATTGCTGCCATCGGTGCCGATTTTTGGCGGTTGCGCCTCGGTATCGGACATCCAGGGCACAAGGATCTCGTGCTCGACTATGTATTGCAGCGCGCCTCGGCTACCGACGAACACGCGATTGAGAACGCCATCGGTAAGGCGGCCGATGTTCTGCCGCTGCTGCTCGAGCAGGGCGGCGAGAAGGCGATGACTCGTCTTCACACCACGAATTGATACGGGAACACACTCATGGGAATCAAATGCGGAATTGTTGGACTGCCGAACGTGGGCAAGTCCACTCTCTTCAACGCGCTGACGCGCTCAGCGATTGCGGCGGAGAACTATCCGTTTTGCACCATCGATCCCAACGTCGGCATCGTCCCGGTGCCTGACCCGCGGCTCGATCAATTGGCTGCCATCGTGAAGCCCGAGCGTGTGGTACCGACGACGGTGGAGTTCGTCGATATTGCAGGCATTGTCAAAGGCGCTTCCACGGGCGAGGGACTCGGCAATAAGTTTCTCGCCAACATTCGTGAGGTCGATGCGATCACCCATGTGGTGCGCTGCTTCGTCAACGACGATGTGATCCACGTTTCAGGCAAAGTCGATCCGCTGGCCGACATCGAGACGATCAACACTGAGCTTGCGCTCGCCGATCTCGAGACGGTCGAAAAAGCGCTGCAGCGCGCCGAGAAGGCGGCCAAGGCGCAGGACAAAGAAGCCATGAAGGCGCGCGACATCATCAAGCGAGTCCGCGATGCGCTCAATGAAGGTGTGCCAGCGCGCGCCGTCGAGCTCGATGAAACCGAGCGGCCGATCGTGCGTGAGCTCCAGCTGATGACCTATAAGCCAGTGCTGTATGTCGCCAACGTGCAGGAGAGTGGTTTTACCAATAACCCGATGCTGGCCGCCGTCGAGGCGCTCGCGACCCGCGAGGGTTCGCAAGTCGTGCCGGTGTGCGCTGCGATCGAGGCGGAGATCTCTCAGTTGGATGATGCGGACCGTGCCGACTTCCTCAAAGATCTCGGTCTCGAAGAGCCCGGTCTCAATCGTGTCATTCGTGCGGGTTACACCTTGCTTGGGCTGCAAACGTATTTCACGGCGGGCGTCAAAGAAGTGCGCGCCTGGACCGTCAAAAAGGGTGCGACAGCACCGCAGGCGGCGGGTGTCATTCACACCGATTTCGAACGGGGATTCATCCGCGCTGAAGTGATTGGATTCGAGGACTACATCGCGCTCAAGGGCGAGCAGGGTGCCAAAGAGGCCGGAAAACTGCGCCTCGAGGGCAAGGAATACATCGT
>CAIVYV010000033.1 GCA_903910215.1 uncultured Pseudomonadota bacterium | reverse complement strand
GGCGTCGTTCCCGTCTCGGGTGCCTCGTGGCAGGCGTTGCCCGGTGAGGGCGGGCATGTTTCCTTTGCGCCGAGCGATGATTTCGAGGTCGATCTGCTGCAGTTCCTTCAGGCTCGCTACGGGCGAGTTTCAGTGGAGCGAGTGCTGTGTGGCGAAGGCTTGGTTGCGATCCATCAAGTTTTGTTATCTCGTTCAGGCGTCTCTGATCTGCGTGCCATCACCGCTGCAGCGGTCACGTCCCAAGCGCTAGCCGGTGAGCGTCTTGCGCGCGAGTCCGTGCTGCGATTTCTGGCGGCGCTTGGCAGCTTCGCTGGCGACTGTGCCTTGATGTATGCCGCCCGCGGTGGCGTCTATATCGGTGGCGGTATCGTCCCGAGGTTCGTTTCGTTGCTCGAGGAGAGCGCCTTCCTCGATCGCTTCAACGACAAAGGCCGAATGTCACCTTGGGTTTCGCAAATCCCGGTGCATCTGTTGACGGATGAGCGCTCCGCGCTGCGCGGTGTGGCGATGGCCGTCGGTTAAGAGGCTTTCTTTATAAGACTCTTCCCAGGCGCGTCGGTCCGGGGCACACTCGAGAGGTGAGCCAAACGGGGGGAGACCGATGCAGGCTTGGATTCATGATGCCGTGCGCACGCCGCGCGGCAAGGCGCGGCCGGACGGCGGGCTCGCGAGTCAAAAACCTTATGAGCTCGTCGGCGCGCTTGTCGCGGCGTTGCAATCGCGAGGCGCATCACCACGAGAGGTCGAGTCGCTAATCCTCGGTTGCGTCGGACAGATTGGCGATCAGGGCGGCAATATCGCACTCGTCTCCAAGCTCCATGCGGGCATCGACGAGTCGGCGAGTGCCTTCACCCTCAATAACTACTGCGTCTCGGGTCTCACTGCGATTGGCCACGGCGCGTTGCAGGTGGCGGGGCAGCACAAGGCCGTGCTGGCTGGCGGCGTCGAGATGATGTCGCGTGTGCCGTTCATGGCCGACAAGGCCGGCTATTACACGGATTCGAGCTTTCCGAAGCGATCGCGCTACGTGCCTGTGGTGCTAGCCGCCGATCGTTTGGCGGAGGCTCAAGATATTTCGCGCGCGGAGCTCGATCGCCTCGCACTGATTTCCCAGCAACGCGCGGCTGCCGCCGAGGCGGTACCGGCCTTTGCCGCTTCGCGCATCGCGATCGGTGTGTTGGCTCACGACGAGTGCATCCGGGCGCAGACGAGTGCCGAGTCGCTCGCGGCGATGGCGCCGGGTTTTGCGGCGCTCGCTGAACATTACGCCGCGGCGCTCGAGGGGCCGATCGATCATCGCCATACGATTGCGCATGCACCGCCGGTTTGTGATGGGGCAGGGCTTGCACTCGTCAGTGGGGCGCCGGAGATCGGAGGTCGACGAGCGCGCGCTCGAGTGTTGGCTTATTCGGAGGCAGGTGGTGATCCGCACGCATCCTTGCTCGCCGGTATGACGGCGATGCATCGCGCACTCGAACAGGCGGGCCTCACGCTCGACCAAATGGATCGTATCGAGTTCATGGAGTCGTTCGCCGTGACGATGGCAATCTTCCTGCGCGATCATGCGGTGGATCTCGCGAAGGT
>CAIVYV010000032.1 GCA_903910215.1 uncultured Pseudomonadota bacterium | reverse complement strand
GTTTTCATCAGCCTCGCAGGTTTTGGAATCACGACGATTCCTTTTCCGTTGGTCGCCGAGTCGATGGGAGCATCCGATTTTTGGAAGACGTTCGGTGGCTCGGGCGTTTTTTCTTTGTTCCAGTTGGTGGCCACCCCGATCTGGGGGCGATTTAGTGATGCCTACGGCCGCAAGCCGATCCTGATCATCAGTTCTGCGGGCACAGTATTGTCATTTGTTTGGCTTGCTTTCGCGCCGACCTTGGAGTCGATGTTGCTGGCGCGGGCCTTCGGCGGTATCACCTCGGGAAATCTGGCCGCCGCTTTCGCCTATGCGACCGATGTCACGGACCCCAAGGATCGTGCCAAGGGCTTGGGCATCGTGGCCAGTGCATTCGGCGTCGGCTTTGCGGTGGGTCCGCCCCTGGGTGGGGTCTTGGGATCGCTCGACGGTGTTCCCAGCATGTACTGGGCGGGTCTCGCATCGGCTGCCTTATCGCTCATTGCTTTCCTCGGCACCGTATTCCTGTTGCCCGAGAGTTTGCCCGCAGAGTCACGCAAACCCCTGAGGCAGGTGGTCGTCGAGGGAACGGTAAGCGTGCCGTCGGCATCTTTGCTCGACTCGTTGCGTGCTCGTCCGGTGCTGTTCGGATTGATGATGGCTTCGCTGCTCGTCGGGATCGCGGGTGCGGCGATGCAGTCAGTGTTCCAGTTTTGGGGTCGTGACTTGTTCGACTACTCGCTGCGCGATGTCGGCTTGCACTTCGCTGCTTTTGCGCTCTTGTCGGCCGTGGGGCAGGCTGGACTCGTCGGCCCCTTGGCGAAACGTTTCGGCGAGAAGCATGTGGCCGTAGGTTCCATCATCGGCGTGACGATCGGCCTTGGTTTGTTTGCCGTTGCGCAGACGGATGCCATGGTGTGGGTTGCGATTTCCGTCTTCGGCCTCGCCAACGGACTCTTCCTGCCTTCGATTAGCAGTCTCGTGTCGTTCGAGACGGATGCAGGCTCGCGCGGTGCGGTGATGGGCATTTTCAATGCCTCGAGTAGTGCAGGGCGGATCTTGGGGCCTGCGATCTCGGGTCCTCTGTATTTCAAACTGGGTCCGGCAGCGCCTTTCGTCTTCTCCGCCGCGTCGACGGCGCTCGGCGCGCTGATGCTCAGTCGTGCTCGCGCTCGTAAATCTGACGAGGCAAACTGATCGTGATGCAGCGGCGCCTGTTTTTATCTCGATCATTGGCTACGTCTTTGGCGCTCGCCGGCTCTGTAGCGACTGTTCCGAGTTCGCTTTGGGCTGCGAATCCTGCGGCCGGTGGTGTATTACGCCGCTCGCGCGGTGGCACGCTCACGACACTCGATCCGCATCGTGCCCTGTCATCGGTCGATCTCGAAGTGGCAGCCGACTGTTTCACCGCCTTGACCCGAGTCGATGCCGACGGTGCAATCGTGCCGGCTTGCGCAAGTCGCTGGCAGATTTCCCCGGACGGTCGTCGCTACGAGTTTTTTCTGCGTAGCGGCTTGCGTTGGTCGGATGGGTCCTCGATTGAAGCCGCTGATGTTGTCGCGAGTATTCGCCGGCTGTTGCAGCCGGAAACGGGCGCTCTGCTCGCGTATCGCTACGATGCCATCAAAGCTGCAGCCAATTTTCGAGTTGGCAAAGCGGCTGCGCAAACACTGGGTGTTTCGGCGCCGGCGCGTGATCGCGTGACGATTGAGCTCGAGCATCCAGATACCGATTTATTGAAACTTTTGGCCTTGGCGTACATCGTTCCGACTCGGCTCATCACCGAGCGTGGCGCCGATTGGTCGAAGCCGCCCGCGATCGTCGTCAGCGGTGCCTACAGGCCGATATCCTGGGCGCAGAACGGCAGTCTCGTCCTCGAGCGACAGCCGCATGTGCTGGGCGCAGTTCACGGTGCTGCTGCCATTCGTCGCGTGGAATGGTTGATGGGTGTGGACGACACGACGCGATGGCGCTTGTTCAAATCCGGCGAGCTCAATCTCGCACAGATCGGCGAACCATCGGTGTTGGCGACTGCACGACGCGAGTCACCGAAGGCGCTGCGCAGCACGCCCTTCTACGGTGGCGGCTGGGTGGGCCTCAATTTGCGCAAACCGTCGATTCGCGATCTGAAGTTTCGACGGATGTTGGCTCTCTCGGTCGATCGACAAGTGCTCGTCGAGAAGGTCAGAGTGCTCGGTGAACGTGTGAGTGAGAGCCTCGTTCCCGAGGCCGTGCTCGACTATCCGAACCGTGCGACCCCTACGTATGCGAGTTGGCCCATGTCGCGTCGGATGACTGAAGCTAAGACGTTAGCGGAATCGCTTGGCTTGTCGCGCAGTCGACCGCAACGACTCACCGCGATTTTCTCCTCCAACAATCTTACGCAGCGCACCTTTCTCGCGCTCGATGCGATGTGGGCACCGCTTGGTGTGCGGCTCGACCTGCGCGGGTTGGAGTCGCGTGCCTATAGTCTCGCGCTCAATCAGGGTGACTTCGACTTAATGGACTATTCGCCGTTTTCCGCGGTGCAAAGTGCCACGAGCTTCATCGGGCGATTCCAGAGCGGTTCGTTTCTTAATTATTCCGGCTATTCCAGTGCCGAAGTGGATCGTCTGATCGCGCTAGCCGAACAGCAGCAGGTGGCGACGGAGCGTGCACGCTACTATCGTGACGCCGAAGCACTACTGTTGCGCGATCTGCCGGTGATCCCCCTGTACTCGGGTATCACACATCGCTTGATCGGAGCGCGTGTAAGAGGTTGGACGGCGAGCGCCGCGTTGGCGTCGCCCTCGGCGTATTTGTCGATCGCTTAAGGTTAGGAGAAGAACATGACGATACTCGACTTGTCGGCGAAAACGCTCGAAGGTGAAGAGCGTTCGCTCAAAGACTGGCAGGGCAAGGTCTTGCTGATCGTCAACGTGGCAAGTCGCTGTGGTTTTACCCCGCAATACACGGGCCTCGAGGCGATCTATCGTCGTTATCGGGACCGCGGCTTTGAGGTATTGGGTTTTCCCTGTGACCAGTTTGGTCATCAGGAGCCGGGCGACGCCGAGGAAATTCGGCAGTTTTGCTCTACGCAATATGACGTGAGCTTTCCGATGTTCGCGAAGATCGAAGTCAACGGCGACAACACGCACCCGCTTTATGCGCAACTGAAGAGTGCTGCCAAGGGGCTGCTCGGATCTGAGTCGATCAAATGGAATTTCACCAAGTTCCTTGTCGATCGTGACGGACGAGTCGTCAAGCGGTATGCACCGCAAGATAAGCCAGAGAGTCTCGCGGCGGATATCGAGGCGTTGTTGTGATCGGCGGCAATGCGCGCATCATGAATGCGACTCGGGGGTTTTTGCGCCAAACAGCATGGGTCGCTGGTGTTGTTTTGGTTGCGGGTTGTTCGGCGCAGGTCGATCGTCCGGTCGTACCAGTTCCACCGGTCGCAGTCTCGACGACCATCGAAGCAAAGCCCTATGTGGGCTCGACCTCCGGAGCCTTGGTCGCCGCGGCCAATCCGCTTGCTGTCGATGCGGGTATCGAGGTGCTTGCTGCTGGAGGTTCCGCCGTTGATGCGGCGATTGCGGTCCAGGCCGTGCTCGGCTTGGTGGAACCGCAATCCTCCGGTTTGGGTGGTGGGGCGTTCCTCGTTCACTATGACGCCGCGACGGGTGACGTCGTTACCTACGACGGCCGCGAGATTGCGCCGCGCGGCGCAACGCCTGACATGTTTCTCGATGCCAACGGCCGTCCGCTCGACTACACGACGGCCATTCGTTCGGGTCGTTCGGTTGGCGTGCCAGGTGCCGTCGCGATGCTCGAGATGGCACATCGCGAACATGGGCGTCTGCCTTGGCGCCAGCCTTGGCAGCGCGCTGCCACGATTGCGAGCGAAGGCTTCGCGGTATCACCGCGCCTGCATCAAATTATCGGTGCGGCACTCGAGCGAGGTCCGTTACCGCCGTCAGCGAGTCGTTATCTCACGGTCGATGGCGTCAAGCCGTTGCCGATTGGCGCTCGTCTCGTCAATCCCGCCTACGCGAAGACTGTGAGTGCTATTGCCGATGAGGGTGCCAAGACTTTCTATAGCGGTGCGATTGCCAAAGAAATCGTGGCGGCCGTTGGCGAGGGGGCGATACCGGGCAGCCTCAACGCTGAGGATCTCCGCTCCTATCGTCCGAACAAGCTGGAGCCGATCTGCGGCAACTATCGGGTGTATCTCGTTTGTGGCATGCGACCGCCTTCATCAGGCGGTGTCGCGGTGTTGTCGGTGCTCGGCACTCTCGAGAATTTCGATTTGGCAGGGATGGGCGCAACAACCCAAGGCTGGCATCACTTCATCGAAGCGCAGCGCTTGGCCTATGCCGACCGCGACATGTATGTGGCCGATGATCGCTTCGAAGCGGTCCCGCTCGCGGGCTTGATCGATAAAGACTATTTGCGTTCGCGCGCCGCACTGATTTCTGCCGATAAGGTCATGGCGCGCGTAGAGGCGGGCGATCCGCCGGGCTCGACGCGTCGCGGTAAGGATGCAACCGGCGCTGTCACGGGAACGAGTCACTTCGTCGTGGTCGATCGTCGCGGCAATGTCGTTTCGATGACCACGACGGTCGAGAGTCTCTTTGGTTCTTTGCGTATGGCCGGTGGATTCTTCCTCAACAATCAGCTGACCGACTTTAGCTTCAAGCCGGTCGATGATCGCGGCGTACCGATCGCCAATGCCGTTGCGCCAGGTAAGAAACCCCGATCCTCGATGACGCCGACGATCGTGTTTCGCGATGGTCAGTTCGAACTCGCCGTAGGTTCACCCGGTGGCAACAACATCATCGCCTACGTCAGCAAGAGCATCATCGCGATGCTCGATTGGAATTTGTCGCCGCAAGCAGCCATCGATTTGCCGAACATGATCGCGCGAAACAATCTTGTGGTGGAGCGCGGTCGTGCCGATCCCGCATTGCTCGAAGGTCTTACTGCGTTGGGTCACGACACCAGTCGTAGTCGAGGTGGTGAAGGCTCAGGCTTGCATGCGGTGCGGCGCTTGTCCGACGGTCGGTTGGTCGGAGCGGCTGATCCTCGCCGCGAGGGCAAGGTGGGCATGATCCCGTAAGTCGGTTTTTGATCATGCAGTCAACGGGGGTTTACGCATGAGTTCTGCTCTCTACCGCAAGCCGTTGGTCGGCTTGCTCGGCCTGATGGTCGGCTTCCTGACGCAGCCATTGGGACACACGGTGTACAAGGTGATGCAAGCCGTCTTCGCGGACGGCGTGTATGTGGCAGCGGTCATCGTTGGCATCGTGGGTTTCGTGATCGTGTGGCACGGTCTGAAGCAGGACGAATTGAAGGCAACCTGGATGGGCATGCTGGGCGGCTGGCTGATCTGGATCGGTTGGTTCGAATACGCCTTCAAGTTCTTCTCAGTGCTCTATGCAGTCCCGTCCTTCCCCGTGGAAGTCGACGGTTACGCCGCAGCACCGCAGGCCAACATGCTGCAGGCAACCATCACGATCATGTTTGCGATGTTATTGCTGTACGGCATGTTCAACCTGCAGACCAAGTGCAACTTCATGCGCTTCTTCCATCGCAATCTGCATTTTTCGCCGGGGATGCCGACGCCCGAAAACCATCGCAGCTTTGCGCGTATCACCGCGATGGAAGTGATTTTTGTGACTTGGTTCTGTTACCAGTTCTGGCTCTACATAATCTATTTCGGCACGCGCGGCACCGGTGTCCAGGTCGTCATGGCGACCTACTTGGCATGGAGTGCTTGGGCTGCTTATCTGGTCTACAAGTGCACGCAACAGGTGCGTATGGCGCCCGCACTACGTTACGGCGTGGGAGCGGGAATCGTGCTGTGGGGCTCAGCTGAGATGCCGGCTCACTTCGGTGCCTATCGCGAGTATTGGTTGTACCCGCTCGAGTACCCGATATTCAACACGATTCTGAGCGTGATTTTTGTAGGAGGTATCGTCGTGATCGCGCGACGTCCCTTGCCTCAGTCGGCGGCGAAGTCGGCCGGCGTCAACACCTGACGCCGGCGGAATAGCGATCCGAAGAAGCGGCGGGCGGCTTTGCCGCTTGTCAGCCAGGCGATGCGCGCGCCGTTAGCAGGCATGCGCAGGATTTGCTCGACCAACCATGGCGCTACAGTTTCGACGCGATCAGCCAGGATTTCGTAGACCTTGCGGGTGCGCTCGAATTCAGTCGAGTCCGCTACGCCCATGTCGCGCTTGAGTAGGTCCGTGACGACGATGCCGGGGCTCAGGTAACACACTTTGACCTTGCTCGATGGCAGTTCCTTGAGCAGTGCTTGGTTGAAATAGGTCAATGCGAACTTGCTGGCGCCGTAGAGCGACATGCCCGGCCGCGACATGCCGTTCGATCCGAAGCCTTCCATGTTATAGATCGTGCCGCCCTCGGCCTGTAGCGACATGCCCTTTAGCGCAACTTGAGTGGCATGTATAACGCCGGTGAGATTGGTCTGCTGCACGGCGACGACATCCCGAGAGTGAAGATCGCCGACGCGTTGGCGCGGATGCGATACACCCGCGTTGTTGATCCAGATATCCACTTTGCCAAAGGTGTCGACACTACGCTGCCAAAGTCTTTCGATATCGTCCCGACGAGCGACGTCGCAGTTCACACCGATGAGGCGGCTTTCACCGCTGGCTGTCTGCTGTAGCTCGCGAGCCGTACTGTCTGCTGCCTCTTGCGAGCGTCCCGAGACAACGACGTGGTGTCCGCGTTTGGCG
>CAIVYV010000031.1 GCA_903910215.1 uncultured Pseudomonadota bacterium | reverse complement strand
GCTCCGGCGCGTAGTCATTCGAGATACGTAACGCCGTCGCCAGTTCGCTCACCACGATCAGGCGGCTACGCTGCAGCGACTGCTCGAGAATCTCGCGGCGCGAGAGATTTGGAAGCTGTGCCAGCGCACTAGTTCGCACCGCATCAGCCAATTCTTTGGAGGTGGTGAGAAGAATCGCCTGCGATAACGGATCATGTTCGGCTTGCGCCAGCAGGTCTGCCGCGACGAACACTGGGTTAGCCCCATCGTCGGCGATGACCAGCACCTCGGAGGGACCCGCGGGCAGATCGAGCGCCGCACCAGCGGCATCCTCGGCGACGACTTGCTTGGCTGCGGTTACCCAGGCAGAGCCTGGACCCACGATTTTGTCGACCTTGGGAATGGTTTCGGTGCCATAGGCCATTGCCGCAACGGCCTGCGCACCGCCCGCGGCAAACACTTCGGTGATGCCGAGGAGCCGCGCCGTCGCGAGTATCGCACGGTGTATCGGCTGCCCGCGCGCTGCCGGAGTGCACAGCACCCGGCGTGGGCAACCGGCAAGCTCTGCCGGGATAGCCGACATGATCAAGGCCGAGGGCAGGGGGGCTGAACCACCGGGTACATAGAGCCCGACTGAGTTGATCGGTCGTGTGATGCGCTCGCAACGGACGCCGGGTGAGGTTTCGACCGACAGCGGGGCAGGTAGCTGCGCCGCATGGAAACGCCGCACGTTGTCAATTGCTCGTTCTAGCGCCTGTTGCTCGTTCGATGCCAGTGATTGCAATGCCGCATCGAGATCTTTGAGCGGCACGCGCAGTGACTCTGGCTCGCCGCCGTCGAATCGTCGCGCATAGTCGAGCACCGCCGAGTCACCCTCTGCGCGTACCCGAGCCACCGTCTCGCGAACGAGTGCCACCAATTGCGCACGTTCGGCGACGGCTGGGCGGGACAACGCATCACGCCGAGCGGCGTCGTCGAGGGCGGCGTAATCAAGAATCGGCAACATCATGCGAGCATCTTCTCGACGGGCAATACGAGCAGGGCACTGGCGCCTGCGGCTTTGAGGCTTTCGAGCGTTTCCCAGAACACGTTCTCGCGGCAGACCGCATGAACGGCAACGCGGTCCGGATATCCTTCGAGCGGAATGATGGTCGGTGATTCGCTGCCCGGCAGTAATTGTCGAATTGCCGGCAGTGCGCTGCGTGGAGCGTGCAGCATGATGTACTTACTTTCACGAACTTGTTGCACGCCATCGATCCGCATCAGCAGACGCTCGACCCATTCAGTCTTGATTGGGTCGATAGCAACTGGCGTACGGATCAGCACGACCTGACTTTCGAGGACGATTTCCACTTCGCGCAGACGATTGGCGAGCAGGGTGGACCCCGTTGAAACAAGATCGCAGATCGCATCGGCGCGTCCCAAGCGTGGTGCGATTTCGACGGCTCCGGAGAGCGTGACGATATCGGCCTCGATACCTCGTTCGCGCAAAAATCGCCCGAGCACATAAGGGTAGGTCGTCGCGATGCGTTTGCCCTGCAGTGAAGCGATGCCCGTCCAAGTCATCTCTTCAGGGATCGCGATGGCGAGCCGACAACGACCGAAGTCGAGCGGACGTAAGATGGTGAATTTGGGTTCGTGACCGCGCGCGATCCACTCGAGGCGTTTCTCCTCAAGTACGTTGAGTCCGACTAGACCTAGGTCGCATACATCTTCTTCGACCAAATCTGGAATATCGTCGTCGCGGACGAACAGCAGATCGAGCGGCATGTTCTCGCCGAACCCGACGAGTTGATCTTTGCCTCGTGAGAACTTGAGCCCGCAGCGGACCAGAAGGTCGGTCGAATGATCGGTCAGGCGACCGGATTTCTGCACAGCGAGTTTCAGGCGATTAGGGTCAGCCGCGGACATCAGCGAGTCTCCTGCAAGCGTTGACGGGCGAGCTCGTAGCCGCCGTTACCGTCACCAACGTAGCGCGCGACGCGCGCGATCGTCGTCACACTGACGCCCGTATGTTTGTGAATCTCTCGGTAAGGAACTCCGCGCTCCAGCCACTCCACAACGGCCCATCGATCCGACATGGCCTCGAGCTCCGCGGGAGTGCAGAGGTCGCGAAAGAACGCGCGGCATTCCTCGACCGACTTGAGTGTCAGAATCGCCTGATAGAGATGCTTCTCGGCGCGAGCCTCTTGGCGAGGCGAGACCGTGGGGTGCGGCTTCATGGGATCCGTTTGAATGTATTAACGTGTTAGTACAATAGAACAAAATGGCCATTGGTTCAAGGTGCAACTTGACGCTGTCTGCTCAGCCACTTACCATCCGCCGCCTCATCGAGACCGGCAGAGGGACAGGCCCGACGAAGCCGGGGCAACCAACGGTGCCAACCACACCGTGAAGGTGCCAACTCCTGCCGCAGCACAGCATTGCGGTCAGATGAGTGCCGACATGGCTCCGCGAGGAGATGGGTGTCGGTCCCCGCAACGCGCGGGCACTCGTCGAGCGGGTTGATCGGTGTGAGCTATAGCAACCGGAACACCACTCGAATATGTCGTCGCAATTAGCCCATCAGGTCCGTCAAGGAGTGTTGTCGCCAGGCAAGCCATTTCCTTTGCACCATGGCGGGAAACTTAAGACGCTGGAGATCGGCTGGCGCTGCGTGGGCGACCCTACACATCCGATCGTGGTCGCGCTTGGCGGTATTTCTGCCCATCGGGTTGTATGCGATCACGCCGACCCGGGCAGCGGCTGGTGGCGCGCTGTCGTTGGTCCTGGAGGACCGATCCCGTCAGATCGTTACCAGATTCTCTCGTTCGACTATCTCGGGGGTAGCGGCCTCACGACCGGTCCCAAAGACTCTCTGGCGTTTCCGAGTGTGTCGACCTTCGACCAAGCCGAGTTACTACAACTCGTGATGCGTCACCTCGAGATCGGGGCGATCCATGCCTTCGTGGGCGCGTCGTATGGCGGTATGGTTGGCCTCGCGTTCGCCGACCGTCACCCGCAGCTGCTGCAACGATTGATCGTGCTGAGTGCGGCGCATCGCGCCCATCCGATGGCCACTGCCTGGCGCAGTGTGCAGCGTCGCATCGTGCGGCTGGGTGATCGCCTCGGTGATACGCGATCCGCGCTCTCGCTCGCGCGTGGTCTTGCGATGTCTACTTATCGCACGCCGGAAGAATTCCTACAGCGCTTCGATGGGGAAGCCCGGCACACCTTGGAGGGCGCCGTTTTTCCGGTGGAGGACTATCTGATGGCCCGCGGCGAACAATATGCCTCGCGCTACGCAGCAGGGAGTTTTGTCACCTTGTCGGAATCTATCGACTTGCATCGGGTCGATCCGACGCGAATACCCGTGCCAGTATCGGCGCTGGCAGTGAGTTCCGATCAACTCGTGCCGCTCGAAGATATGCGACAGCTCGCTGCGTCGTTGCCAGAGCGTCGACTAACGGAAATCCATTCGATTTTCGGGCACGATGCCTTCCTGAAAGAGCCGCAGCAGTTGCGTCCGTTTTTCGATCAAATTTTAGGTTAACCATGAATCGCAAGACCCAAGCCGCCCATGATCCGCGTACCCGAGCTGTGCGAGCCGGGCTCGAGTCTGACCCCACCACCGGTGCAGTCGTTCCGCCGATCCATTTGAGCTCCACGTTCGCTTTTCCGAGCTTCGGCGTGAAAGGTCGCTACGATTACTCGCGCTCGGGTAATCCGACCCGCGACCTGCTCGCTGAGGCCGTGGCCGATCTAGAAGGTGGTGCTGGTGCCGTCGTAACGGGCTCGGGTATGGGCGCGATCGCCCTGGTGGGTCAAATCCTGAAGCAAGGCGCCCGCATCGTCGTGCCGCACGATTGTTACGGTGGCACGTTCAGACTTTTCTCTGCCTGGCAGCGACGCGGAGATTTTCGAGTCGAGTTCGTCGACTTCGGCAACGATGCGGCTTGGCGTTCCGCGCTCAGTACGCCAGCGGATTTGGTTTGGGTGGAATCGCCGAGCAACCCGTTGCTGCGAATCACCGACATTCGAGAAGTCGTGCGTGTGGCGCACGCAGCCGGTGCAAAAGTCGCCGTCGACAATACCTTCCTTTCACCGGTGCTCCAGCAGCCCTTGGCACTGGGTGCCGACTTGGTCGTGCACTCGATGACGAAATATCTAAACGGGCACAGCGATGTGATCTCAGGTGCGGTCGTTGCCGCAACGCCGGAAGACGCCACGCAGCTGGCCTGGTGGGCCAACGCACTCGGCATGACGGGAACGGCGTTCGACAGCTTCCTCGTGCTGCGTGGTCTGCGAACCCTGCACGCACGCATGGCGATCCACGAGCAGAACGCGAACGAGCTCGCTAGTTGGCTCAACACTCAGTCGGGTATTCGCCGCGTGCTCTATCCCGGATTAGCCGATCACCCGGGCCATGCAACAGCGCGCGCGCAGCAAAGTGGCTTCGGTGCCATCGTCACGATCGAGCTCGCTGGTGGCTTAGTCGCAGTTGAGAAATTTGTCGGCGAATTACAATTGTTCTCGCTCGCTGAATCACTTGGCGGCGTCGAGAGCCTGGTTGCGCATCCGGCCACGATGACCCACGCTGCGATGGATCCAGCGGCCCGAGCAGCTGCGGGGCTGACGGATGGGCTGCTGCGATTGTCGGTCGGTATTGAGGCAGTCAACGATTTGCGCGACGATCTCGCGCAGGCGTTGAAGAAACTCTAAACGTCGACGCTAGGCGAGAGCGGCGAGTACCGCATCACCCATCTGGCTAGTCGAGAGGGATTTGCTGCCGGGCGTTGCAATGTCGGCTGTTCGAGCGCCGGCATCGAGTGCGCGGCCGACGGCCTTCTCGATCGCAAGGGCCTCAGCGTCCAACCCGAGCGAATGGCGCAGCAACATCGCCGCACTCATGATCGTACCGATGGGGTTGGCGATGCCTTTGCCTGCTATATCGGGTGCCGACCCATGGATCGGCTCGTATAGGCCACGCTTACCATCACCCAAGGCTGCCGAAGGCAACACGCCCAAAGAACCCGCGAGCATGGCGCCTTCGTCGGTGAGCACGTCACCAAACAGGTTCTCGGTGAGGATGACGTCGAAGTCGCGCGGGTTGCGGATCAATTGCATGGCCGCCGAGTCAACTAGCATGTGCTCGATGCTGACCGACGGGAACTCCTCGCGGATCACGCGCTCGCTCACATTGCGCCACAGGCGCGAGGTTTCGAGCACGTTTGATTTGTCGATCTGAGTAATCTTGCTGCGTCGACGGGCGGCGAGGCGGCCTGCCATGCGTGTCACGCGTTCGATCTCGCCGACGGTGTAGGCACACTCGTCGACGGCCCGATCACCCTCACGCCACTTCTTACCAAAGTAGATACCACCGGTGAGTTCCCGAACGAAGAGCAGGTTTACGCCATCGATGATCTCGGGCTTCAGCGGTGAAGCTGCTCGCAAGGTTGGATGGACCTTGATCGGACGAAGGTTCGCATAGACGCCAAGCTCCGAGCGCAAGCGCAGCAGCGCCGGTTCCGGACGAACTGGCGCATTAGGGCCCCACTTCGGCCCGCCAATGGCGCCAAGCAGCACGCCGTCGGATGCGAGACAGCCTTTGAGAGTGTGTTCGGGCAAACCGTCGCCGAATTGGTCGATGGCGACACCACCGAAGGGCAACTCTTCAAGCACGAACTCGTGTTGATGCTGCACGGCCACCGCGCGTAGCACGCGCAAGGCCTCGGCGATGACTTCAGGGCCGATTCCGTCGCCCCCGAGCACGGCGATACGCGCCTTCATGCGCGGCAACGCGCCTCGTACGCCTCGATCTCGGCATTCTTCGAGAGCAGGAAGCCGAGTTCATCAACGCCATTCGTCAAGCAGTAGCGGGCGAAACCATCGATCGGGAACGTCACGCTGCGACCATCGGGGATCTTTAGCGACGAGTTCGTCAGATCGATTTCAACCTCGACACCGGGATTTGCGAGCAGCCAGGCATGCGTCGCTTCATCCACGATGATCGGCAGCAAGCCATTCTTCAAAGAATTGTTGCGGAAGATATCGGCGATCTCGGTGCTGATCACAGCCTGAAAGCCGAAGTCGACCAGCGCCCATGGCGCATGTTCGCGCGACGATCCGCAGCCGATGTTACGACCTGCGACGAGCACGCGACATCCGACCGCTTCGGGGCGATTGAGAATGAAATCTGGCTTCGGTTGACCCGACGCATCGTATCGCCAGTCGGCAAAGAGCTGTTTACCGAGACCTTCCTTGGTGGTCGTCGTCAAAAAGCGAGCCGGCACGATCTGGTCGGTGTCGATATTGGTGGAGGGCATCACGACCGTGCGTGAACGAATAACGGTGATCGGATCCATGGTGGGCCTCAGATGATGAACTCACGCGGGTCGGTGACACGGCCGCGAATGGCCGATGCCGCTGCAGTTTCGGGACTGGCAAGCAGAGTGCGAGCACCGATGCCTTGACGACCTTCGAAATTACGATTGCTGGTGCTGACGGCGTACTCGCCCTTGGCAACGGTGTCGCCGTTCATGCCAAGACACATTGAGCAACCCGATTCGCGCCATTCGGCGCCGGCTTGTTTGAAGATCTCGTGCAGGCCCAATTCTTCCGCCTCGCGCTTGACCTCTTGGGATCCCGGCACGACGAGCATCTGCACGCCGGGCGCTACGCGCTGACCTTTCAGCACCTTCGCCGCTGCCTGCAGATCACCGAGGCGTCCATTGGTGCAGCTGCCGATGAAAACTACGTTGACTGGCGCATCGGTGATTGGAGTACCCGGGGTCAGCCCCATGTATTTCATCGCCGCATCGAAAACCACATCGCCACGACGATCAGGGATCTGTCCCGATATCGGAACGACCATGCCAGGATTAGTGCCGTAGGTGATCATGGGCTCGAGCGAGGAGGCATCGATCTCGATGGTCTTGTCGAACGTCGCGCCCGCATCGGTCGCCAATGTACGCCAGTAAGCCACTGCCTCATGCCACGCAGCACCTTTGGGCGAGCGCGGTTTATCTTTGAGATAAGCAAAGGTGATCTCGTCCGGCGCGATCATGCCGGCACGCGCACCTGCTTCGATCGACATGTTGCAGACGGTCATGCGCTGTTCCATGTCCATGGCGCGAATTGCCTCACCGCGGTATTCGAATACGTAGCCTGTGCCGCCAGAAACGCCGACCTTACCGATGATGGCGAGGATCAAGTCCTTCGGAGTGACGCCGGGGCGTAGTCTTCCGGAGACCTCGATGGCAAACGTCTTCGGCTTCTTCTGCAAGAGACATTGCGTTGCCATCACGTGCCCGACTTCGGTCGTGCCGATGCCGAAGGCGAGGGCGCCAAACGCGCCGTGGGTCGAGGTGTGGCTGTCGCCGCAGACGATGGTCTTGCCCGGCTGCGTCACGCCGAGCTCGGGGCCGATGATGTGCACGATACCGCGACGCGAGTCCTGCAGGCCGAGCAGCTCTACGCCGAACTCGGCGCAGTTCACCTCCAGCTGTCGGATTTGCTTGGCCGCAGACTCGATCGAAATCGGCGCGCCACCGAACACCTGCTCGGTTCGGGTCGGCGTCGCGTGATCCATCGTCGCCAGCGTCAGATCCGGACGACGAAGTTTGAGGCCGCGCGACTTGAGTAGCGAAAACGCCTGCGGCGAGGTGACCTCGTGGGTCAGGTGCAAGTCGATGAATATGACAGCCGGTGTATCAGCCGTCTGAGGCACTACTTGGTGTGCGGCCCAGACTTTTTCGAACATGGTTTTCGGAGCGGACATAGACTTCTTCTGCAATGAGGTGGAAGGAGTGGAGTATCGGATTCGCGCCTTTGCCGCTTAAGCGGCCTGCGCTTTCTGCGACAACTCGATGCGATTGATCACTTCGAGGAAAGCTCGAGTTGCCGATTCAACGATATCGGTGGTCGCGCTCGAGCCTCGGTAGCTTCGATCCTGGAAGTTGACGTAGACGATCGCCTCGCCCTGGGCATCCTCGCCTTCGGAGAGGCTGCGCAGTTCGAACTTCTGCAACGAGGGGTTGATGCCCGTAATGTCTTCGATCGCCTTGAAAGCGGCATCGACCGGGCCGTCGCCGCTCGAACTGCGTTCGATACAACGACCGTCCTGATGACGCAGACTCACCGTGGCGGTGGCGTTCTGCAAACCGGACGCAGTGCTCAGACTTTCGAGCGACCACGGGCCCTGATCTTGGCCCTCGGCCTTCAAAACCAGCGCTTCGATGTCGCCATCGAATAACTCTTTTTTCTTGTCTGCGAGAGCCTTGAACTCTTCGAATACTCGAGCGAATTCCGTCTCGTCGATATCAAAGCCAAGTTCCGTGATGCGCTCGCGCAGAGCGTGACGGCCGCTGTGCTTGCCGAGCACGAGAGCCGAGCGGCTAAGTCCGACGTCCTGCGGGCGCATGATCTCGTATGTGCTCGCGTGCTTGAGCATGCCATGCTGGTGGATACCCGATTCGTGTGCGAAGGCGTTTTCGCCGACGATCGCCTTGTTACGCGGGATCGGCATGCCGGTGATGCTCGAGACGAGACGAGAAGCCGGGTAGAGCTTCTGCGACTGGATGTTGGTTCGGGCATTGAAGAAGGTTTCGCGAGTACGCAGAGCCATCACGATTTCTTCCAGCGAGCAATTACCCGCGCGCTCGCCGATGCCATTGATGGTGCACTCGACCTGTCGTGCGCCGGCCACCACGGCCATCAAGCTGTTGGCAACCGCCATGCCTAGATCGTCATGGCAGTGGACGGAGAGGCGAGCGCGATCGATGTTGCTGACGTTCTTGCGCAAATAACGAAAGAGTTCGGCGAATTCGTGCGGCACCGTGTAACCGACGGTGTCCGGAATATTGACGGTCGTCGCACCGGCGTCGATCACGGCTTCGACAACTTGTGCCAGAAATTCGAGCTCTGTACGCGAGGCATCCTCGGGCGAGAACTCGACGTCCTCGCAATATTCGCGCGCGATCTTCACCCCCTCGACGGCGCTACGGATGATTTCCTCCTTCGCCATGTTGAGCTTGTATTGCCGATGGATAGCGCTGGTAGCGAGGAAGACGTGAATGCGGTGCTTGGGAGCAGGGCGCAGCGCACGTGCGACCTTTTCGATGTCATCGCGCGTGCAGCGGGCAAGCCCGCAGATGATCGGCCCCTCGACCTCGCGGGCGACGGAGTGAACGGACTCCCAGTCGCCGGGCGAGGCCGCGGGGAAACCCGCCTCGATGACATCGACGCCGAGGTCGGCTAGCGCCTTCGCCACGCGCAGTTTTTCCGGCTGCGTCATGCTGCAACCAGGGGCTTGCTCCCCATCGCGCAACGTCGTGTCGAAGATCATTACCCGGTCGGCGTTCGATGTCATGGCAGGTTCTCCTATCAGCGACCTTGATCCAACCAAGGCATGCGGGCGCGCAGCGCGTAGCCCACTTTCTCGATCGGACGGTTGAGGTCGTTCTTCAGCATCTTGTCGTACTTCTTACGGCCCGTGGCGTTCTCGCGGATCCACTGGCGGGCAAATTTGCCCTGCTGGATCTCCTTGAGAATCTTGCGCATCTCAGCCTTGGTCTTGGCGTTGACCACGCGCGGTCCGCGCGTGAGATCACCGTACTTGGCCGTCTCGCTGATGAACTTGTGCATCTTCCAGATGCCGCCCTCGTGCAGCAGGTCGACGATGAGCTTCAACTCATGCATGCACTCGAAATACGCGACTTCCGGCTGGTAGCCCGCTTCAACGAGGGTTTCGAAACCCTTGACGACGAGCTCGGTCGCGCCACCGCAGAGAACAGCCTGTTCACCGAACAGATCCGTCTCGGTCTCCTCGGCGAAGGTTGTCTTCAATACGCCGCCGCGAGTACCGCCAATACCATCGGCGTAGGCCAGCGCCTTGGCGAAGCCCTTACGCGAGGCGTCTTGGAACACGGCGATGAGCGAGGGAACGCCTCGGCCTTGCTCGTACTGACGACGAACGAGATCACCAGGGCCCTTCGGCGCGATCAAGACGACGTCGAGATCCTTGCGCGGCTTGATCTGCTTGAAGTGAATGTTGAAACCGTGCGCGAAGAGCAGCGTCGCGCCTTTCTTGATGTTACCGACCACCGACTCGTACAGATCCTTCTGCGCGAGATCGGGAGCCAGCATCGCGATGAGGTCGGCACCTTTGACGGCATCGGCGGGCAGCGCGACGGGCAGACGATCTTTTTTGGCCTTCTTCCAGCTGTCGCCTTTGCGAACGCCGATGACGACGTCGTAACCGCTGTCCTTCAGGTTGAGCGCATGCGCACGACCCTGACTGCCGTAGCCGAGCACACAAATGCGTGCGCCTTTCAGCGCTTTCTTGTCGACGTCCTTCTGCGAAAACAACTTCATCACATCACTCCCGTTGGCACTTGAATCGTGAACGAACAATAAAAAACCCCGCATCGGCGGTCGGCCGGTGCGGGGTTTGTCTGATCCTCCTCGGTCGCTGGATCTGGCCCTTGGGCTTCAGACCCCGACAGACAACCCGCACCGGCTGCTTAGGCTTAGCAGCGGAAATAGCCCGACAGCGACCGTGTTGCCAGCGGCAACGGACGAGAAGCCAGTCGAGAAGTCAGTGCGGATCATGTGCGCAATGTCATCACAGCCACGGTTCGGGTGTCAATCGGGATAACATCCTGCCCATGGTCATCTCCAACGCTAATTCCCGCCCGATTTGGCTCGTCACCGAGTCCTCGCTCGCGCAATTCAGCGCCGCGCAGAGCGCTGCAGCGCGCGCCGTGCTGTCCTCGCAGACTTTCAATGCCGAGCGTCATCGCCTGATGCTGTTGCCGAGCGAAGCCGGTGAGCCGGTTGGCGCGGTCGTGCTCGGTCTAGGTGCCCTGGAGTCGCTCGAGCAGCTGCGCTGGTGGCACGTCGCAGGCTTGCCCGACAAGCTTCCAGCAGGGCGCTACTACTTTGCCGATGTGCTGCCCGATCGCATTCGCTACCAGTGTGAGCTCGGTTGGCGTATCGGCGACTATCGTTATCTGCGCTACCGCGCGGCACCGACTAGCTCTCGCGCTCAACTGGAACCGTCGGGAGGCGATCCGAGCGAACAAGCTGAACGCCGCGCCTCAGCCTGCAACCTGACGCGTGACCTTATCAACACGCCGGCCAACGATCTCGGGCCCGCTGAACTCGAAACGGTCATGCGCGATCTGGCCGCGCGGCATGGCGCCGAGTTTCGCAGCATCGTCGGCGACGATCTGCTCGGAGCGAATTATCCGCTCGTACATGCGGTCGGCCGAGCGAGCGATCGCGCACCGCGGATGCTCGAATTGCGCTGGGGTAATGAGCGCCATCCTCGGGTCACTTTGGTCGGCAAGGGCGTCTGCTTCGACTCCGGCGGCCTCGATCTGAAGCCTGCGGCAGCCATGTTGCTCATGAAGAAAGACATGGGCGGCGCCGCGGTTGCGATCGGATTAGCCAAGGCGCTGATGGAACGTGCGGCGCCCTTGCGACTGCGGGTGCTGATTCCGGCAGTCGAAAACGCGGTCGGCGGCAGCGCCTTTCGGCCGGGCGATATCTTGCGCTCGCGTCGCGGGCTCACGGTCGAGATCGGCAACACGGACGCCGAGGGGAGGCTGGTGCTCGCCGATGCGTTGACCGACGCGCAAAGCGATCGGCCCGACTTGTTGGTCGATTTCGCCACTCTGACCGGTGCGGCGCGGGTCGCGTTAGGGCCTGAGTTGCCGGCGCTCTTTAGCAATGATGCCGCTGTGTCGCAAACCCTGCAGACGCTCGGCGATCACGAGGCCGATCCCGTTTGGCCATTGCCGCTGTGGGATCCGTACGACGATGAGCTCACGAGCCGAATTGCCGATCTCAATAACGTGTCGAGCTCAAGTTTCTCCGGCGCGATATTCGGCGCGCTTTTCCTACGTCGGTTCATCGAGGCGGGCACTTCCTGGGTGCATTTCGATTTGTACGGTTGGAATGCGCGCGAGCGGCCCGGCCGACCGGTCGGTGCTGATGCGCAGGTGCTGCGTCTGATGGATCGTTACCTCGCCGAGCGATTCGGCTGATCCCGAAATCCAATTAACCCCACTCTTAATCTTTGAGGCTGTCATGACCCGCAATCGATCCTCGAAACCCCGCGCCACCGAAACCAAGAACGATCCGCGTCGTTGGTCGCGTCTCGTCGTCGATGGCCCGAAACAAACCCCGTCCCGCGCGATGTTGCGCGCCGTGGGTTTCAAGGATGCGGACTTCAAGAAGCCGCAAATCGGTATCGCCTCGACCTGGGCGAATCTCACGCCCTGCAACATGCACATCAACGAGCTGGCGAAAGAGGCCGAGGCCGGTGCGAATGCGGCAGGCGGCAAGGGGGTGCTGTTCAACACCATCACGGTGTCCGATGGCATCTCGATGGGCTCGCCGGGTATGCGTTATTCGCTGGTTTCGCGTGAAGTGATCGCCGATTCCATCGAAACCGTGGCCGGCGCCGAGGGCTTCGATGGCATCGTCGCGATCGGTGGCTGCGACAAGAACATGCCCGGTTGTGCGATCGCGCTCGCGCGCCTCGATCGTCCGGCCGTCTTCGTTTATGGAGGCACGATCCGCCCCGGCGCCAAGCGTCGTGACATCGTGTCCGTGTTCGAGGCGGTCGGCGGCCATGCGGCAGGCAAGGTCAGTGATCGCGAGTTACTTGAGGTCGAGCGAACCGCGATTCCCGGTCAGGGTAGCTGCGGCGGTATGTACACCGCCAACACGATGGCCTCTGCGATGGAGGCCCTCGGCATGTCGTTACCCGACAGCTCGGCGCAGGATGCAATCAGTCCGAACAAGCTGGTCGATTGCCGCAGGGCAGGTGAGGCGGTGGTCGCCCTACTTAAGGTGGGCATCACGCCGCGACAAATCATGACTCGCAAGGCGTTCGAGAACGCCATCACCGTCACGATCGCGTTGGGTGGTTCGACGAATGCGGTGCTGCACATGCTCGCCATCGCGCGTGCGGCGCAGGTGAAGTTGACACTCGACGACTTCACGCGAATCGGTAAGCGTGTTCCGGTGCTCGCCGATCTGCGACCGAGCGGGAAATATGCGATGTCGGAATTGATCGCAATCGGTGGCATCCAGCCCTTGATGAAGCGCTTGCTCGATCGCGGCTTGTTGCACGGCGATTGCTTGACGGTGACAGGCAAGACGATGGCGGAAAACCTTCGTCACGTGGGTGATTATCCGAGCGACCAAAAAATCATCCAGCCTTTCTCTGCGCCGATCAAGGCGGACAGTCATCTTGTCGTCATGTACGGCAGCGTGGCGCCTGAAGGTGCCGTTGCCAAAATTTCCGGCAAAGAGGGTCTGGCATTCGAGGGGCGCGCTCGTGTGTTTGATGGTGAAGAAAAAGCCACCGCTGCCATTCTCGCAGGCAAGGTCAAAGCCGGTGATGTCGTTGTCATTCGTTACGAGGGCCCTCGCGGCGGCCCCGGTATGCGCGAGATGTTGAGCCCGACCGGCGCGATCATGGGCTTGGGACTCGGCGACAAAGTGGCTTTGATTACAGACGGTCGTTTCTCCGGCGGTAGCCACGGTTTTGTCGTCGGACACATTTCTCCGGAAGCGGCTAACGGCGGTCCGATTGCGCTCATTCGCAACGGCGATCGAATTCGCATCGATGCTCTGAAGCGCCGCATCGATCTGGATATCAGTGCACGCGAGATGAAGGCGCGTGCGAACGCGTGGAAAGCACCGAAGCCGTACACCACCACGGGAGTACTCGCGAAATACGCGCGTTCGGTTAGCAGCGCATCCGATGGGGCCGTCACCGATTGATTGCGCAACCTGAAATGAAGTTTCGGTGAAAGTGGGTTGTCAGTCGGGACTACCGCGGTTACAGTTGGCCTCGGTTAGGGGGATATGCAAGGGATTGCACTGGTGCTGGTTATGCCTGCTTCACGGCGGGTTATACCGGGAGCAGGGAAGTTCCGAGACGCCCCCGGCTCATTCCGCCCACTGAAGAAGACGGCGTCTGTCAAAGAAGCCGTTATCCGATGTGCACGGAGTGTGGGTTCTCCCGGTTGGTGCGTGCCCGAGAGGTGGGTGCCGGACGGGAGTCGACGGTTGCGCGGGGTCGAGAAGACGGTTAGTTTTGCGACCCGCAGTTTCGCAACCATTGAATAGCGACCACGAGAGAACATGGCCCGCTACGTAGAACAGAACAACTCACGCCGTATGGCCGTTTTCGGGGCCATCATCGGATTCCATTTGCTGTTGGTGTATGGGCTCGTCAGTGGCCTCGCACGTAAAGTCGTGGAGGTGGTTGCGCCGCCTCTCGTCACCGACATCATCGAAGAGATCAAGCCGGAGGATAAGCCGCCACCGCCGCCGCCTCCGCAGATGGAGCGCCCGCCGGTTCAGGTGCCGCCGCCGGATGTCGTCATCGACATTCCGATGGAGACACAGACCAGCGCGATCAGCAACGTCACTGACAAGCCCGCGCCGGCTGTCGTAGCGCCGCCTGCGCCGCGCGTCGTGATGGCGCCTGCGAAGATCGGCCGCATGCCGTCGAGCGAAGACTATTACCCGGCCGCCTCTAAGCGTGCCGAGGAGCAAGGCTCGGCGACGGTGCGTGTTTGCGTCGACGCCAAGGGCAAGTTGACTGGTGATCCGCAGATTGCCCAGTCGTCCGGCTTCCCGCGTCTCGATGAAGGCGCAGTCAAGCTGGCTCGCGCTGGTCGTTACCAACCGGGCACCGCCAACGGTCAGCCGCAAGAGCAATCTTGCGTGTCCTTCCGTGTCAAGTTTGAGATCAAGTAAAGAGTTCACCCGCTGAGGAAATCATGGAAAACGAAGTAGCCACCGCAGTAGTCGAGAACCCGTACGGCCTCGGAGCTCTCTGGGAACAGGGAGATTTCGTCGCCAAGGGAACTCTCATCATCATGGTCATCATGTCGCTGACGTCTTGGTACGTCATCCTCATGAAGTTCATCGACCAGCGTAAGCTCCTGGCGTCGGCCAAGTTGGCCGAGCAGAAGTTCTGGACGGCAGGTTCTGTCAACGAAGCCGTCGATCGTCTGCCGAAGGGTGACACCTTCCGCTCGATCGCCGAAGACGGCGTGCGTGCGCGTCAGCACCACGAAGGTCGTTTCAACGAACGTGTCGATCTTAACGAGTGGATGACGCTGTCTCTGCAGCGCTCGATCGAGAGCATCAACATGAATCTGACCGGTGGTCTGCCGTGGCTCGCCACGGTCGGTTCGACCGCTCCGTTCGTCGGTCTGTTCGGCACGGTGTGGGGCATCTACCACGCTCTCGTCGCGATCGGCGTGTCGGGTCAGGCGAGCATCGACAAGGTCGCAGGCCCGGTCGGTGAGGCGCTCATCATGACGGCCATCGGTCTCGCGGTCGCGGTGCCGGCGGTTATGGGTTACAACTGGCTGATCCGTCGCAACAAGGAAATTCAGGAAGAGCTCGCGAGCTTCACGAGCGACCTGCATGCGTTCCTGGTTGGTGGCGCTCGCACGCCGCTGCCGCCCTCGGCTGCTTCGGCTGCCGCACCTGCCAAGAAGTAATTGACGATAATCATTCTCGGGTGAATGCCTGGGGTGCATCGTGTGGTGCACCCCAGGCTCCTGAGACAGACGAGGAAAACAGTCCATGGCGATGAGTCTCGGTTCTGGCGGCGAAGACGAGCTCAACAGCACGATCAACACGACCCCGCTCGTGGACGTCATGCTGGTGTTGCTCATCATCTTCCTCATCACGATTCCTGTGATCACGAAGACGGTCAAGGTGTCTCTGCCCAAGGCAGCCAACATCCCGACCGAAACCAAACCTGAGAACATCACCATTGCGGTCGATGCCCAGGGAAACATTTACTGGAACAACGAGCAGGTCGCTGGACGCGATCAGCTGGTTGAGATGGTCAAGGCTGAGGCCATCAAGGATCCTCAGCCGGAGATCCACATTCGCGGTGACTCCAACTCGCGTTACGAAGATGTCGGTCGTGTGCTGTATTCGGTGCAGCGCGGTGGCATCGTCAAGGTTGGCTTCATCACCGAGCCGGATCGCGGCATGCGCGGCTCGCGCTGATCGAACGTTTAGGAGTTCATAGTCATGGGAATGAATGTAGGCGGTAGTGATCAGGGCGCGATGTGCGACATCAACACGACGCCGCTCATCGACGTCATGCTGGTGTTGCTGATCATGTTCATCATCACCATCCCGGTGATGACGCATGCCGTGAAGCTCGACATGCCACGTCCGACCAATGCGCCTCCGCCGCCGGTCCAGCCGGAAGTCATCGACATCGAAATCGACTTCGATGGCACGGTGCTCTGGAACGGCACGGTTGTCGACAACCTCGACAAGCTCGAAACGTACTTCCGTCAGGAGTCGCAGAAAGATCCGCAGCCCGAGTTGCACATGCGGCCCGACAAGCGCGCGAAGTACGATGTCGTTGCTAAAGTGCTCGCCTCGG
>CAIVYV010000030.1 GCA_903910215.1 uncultured Pseudomonadota bacterium | reverse complement strand
GCGGGGTGCCGTATTGATCCTCGTTAGTGGAGAGGCTAATCGTCTACCGCCGACCGTACAGAGTCGTTGCACCCGGATTCGGATCGCGCCGCCCGCAGAATCCTCGTTGGTGCAGTGGCTGCAAAGCCAGCGTGACGGCTCAACCGATTGGGGGCGGGTTCTGGCAGTGATCGGTGCCAATCCGCTCGCAGCGCTCGAGGTGGATTCGGCTGCGATCGTTGCGTTGTATGACGAAACCGTCAGGGCGCTCGAGCGCGCGCGCGCCGGCACGCTCGACGCCATCGAGACGGCCGAGATCTGGGGCAAAGACGATTACGCCTTGCGTATCGCCTGTATGGAGTACTGGGTGCTGCAGCAGTTGCGTCAGTGTGTCGCCACGGGGAAGACGGACTTCGCCGCCCGATTGCTCGATCTGCAAGAGCCGCTGCGCGAGGCTCGCCAGTGGATCGACTCACCGATCAACAAGCCGCTCGCGCTTGAACGACTGCTATGGCGTCTCAACGCGGCAGGCGCAGGCGCTCCCAACCGGGGTCGGGCGTAAAGCGCGAGCCGTAACGCTCCGCTAATTCTTGCAGGCGTCTCACGCACTCGTCGATGCCGCGTTCGCGGGCCGCTAGGAGCGGGCCGCCACGGAAGGGCGCGTAGCCCGAACCGAAGATCATTCCGGCGTCGATCCACTCTTCGCTCTCGACGAGTCCTTCACGTAAACAGGCGACGCACTCGTTGGTCAGGATCAACATCAGTCGATCTTGCAGATCGGCCGGTACAACGCCCTCAACTTGAGCGCGCTGTGGCTTACCCGACACCCAGCGATAAAGTCCTTCGCCAGATTTTTTGCCGAGCTTGCCGCCCGCGACCAGTTCCTTCAGGGGCGCAAGATTCGGCGTCGTTTTGCCGAGCGCTTCGGAGACGATCGTGCCGACATGCAAACACACGTCGAGCCCCACCATGTCCGAGAGCTCTACCGGGCCCACGGGCATACCGAAATCCATCGCAGCGCGATCGATGATCTCCTTGGAGACGCCTTCCTGCGCCGCGTGCATGGCCTCGAACATGTAGGGCACCAAGACGCGATTCACCAAAAATCCGGGTGAACTGCGGCAAGGCAGGGGCAACTTGTCGATACGTCTTGCCAGATTGATCGCCCGATTCATCGTGATCTCGTCCGTCGCGCTCCCGCGAATAATCTCGACGAGCGGCATCAAGGCGACGGGATTGAAAAAATGCAGCCCTACGAGTCGTTCGGGACGTTGCAAGGCGGAACTCAATTCCTCGAGCTTGATTGAGGAGGTATTGGTCGCGAGGATCGCATCCTCTTTCACACGTGGCTCTAGTGCGGCGAAGACGCTGCGCTTGACGTCGGCTCGTTCGACGATCGCTTCGATAACGATATCGGCTTCGCCCACATTGGCACCGTCGACATCAGCTCGTAGGCGTGCGATGGTCGCATCGCGACGAGCGGTATCTTTGATGCGCTCGGCCATCTTGACATGTTGCTGCTGGATCGCTGCCTCGACGATGACCGCGTCGCGATCTTGAAGCGTCACTTCTAGGCCGCGCGTCGCGCAGAGTGCAGCGATGTCTGCGCCCATCACGCCCGCGCCTATGACATGGACGCGCTTGGCGGCCTTTAGTCCCTTGTCGCCCTGGGCCTTCAGCGCATCCTGCAATAGGAACACCCTCACAAGATTTCTCGCTGTGGGCGTCAAAAATAACTGAGCGATCGAGTCTGCCTCGGCCTCGTACGCCGCTGTACCCTGCGCGCCGTGCTTGGACCATAGTTCGATCAGCGCATACGGGGCAGGGTAGTGCTCCTGGCGCGCTTTTTTACGCACCTCGGCTAACAAGCGCGGTTTGATGAAGGGGCGTACCGG
>CAIVYV010000029.1 GCA_903910215.1 uncultured Pseudomonadota bacterium | reverse complement strand
GCGATGGGCGGCATGGCGGCGCAGATCCCGATCAAGAACGATCCAGTCGCCAATGACGCGGCGCTTTCCAAAGTGCGTGCCGACAAGGAGCGTGAGGCGGGCGATGGACACGATGGTACTTGGGTGGCGCATCCGGCACTCGTACCGATCGCAATGGAAGTGTTCGATCGTTTGATGCCGACCCCGAACCAGGTGCATCGCTTGCGAGAGGATGTTGCGGTTTCCGCCGACGATTTACTGCGAGTACCCGAAGGCTCCATTACAGCCGAGGGTCTGCGCGACAACGTCAGCGTATCGCTGCAATACATGGCCGCTTGGCTGTGTGGTAACGGCTGTGTGCCCATCAACAATCTGATGGAAGACGCAGCGACGGCCGAAATTTCGCGCGCACAGATCTGGCAGTGGATTCGTCATCCGGGTGGCGTACTCGCCGATGGTCGCAAGGTGACGGCGGAGCTGTTTCGTAGCGAGCTGCGCGCCGAGCTTGCGCGGTTGCAAGCCGCGCTGGGCGAGGCGGCCTTCATCGCCGGCAATTACAGCGAGGCGGCGACGTTGCTCGATGAGATCACCACGGCACCCGAGTTCGCGACTTTTTTGACGCTGGCGGCCTACCGCGAGCTGACTTGAACTTCGACCGACCCCTGAATCATCCCCTGAATTGAATGAGGACGAACATGCCCCTGAAGAGTGCCGACGAGTTGCAACGAGAATGGTCCACGAGCCCGCGATGGAGTGGTGTGCAGCGTGGTTACAGTGCGCAAGACGTCGTGCGTCTTCGCGGCACCGTCGCGATTGAGCATTCACTCGCGCGACTCGGCGCCGAAAAGCTCTGGCGCAATATGGCGACCGTGCCGTACGTCAATGCGCTCGGTGCACTGACGGGTAACCAGGCCATGCAGCAAGTGCGTGCCGGCCTCAAGGCCATCTACCTATCGGGCTGGCAGGTGGCGGGTGACGCGAATCTCGCCGGCGAGATGTATCCGGATCAATCGCTGTATCCGGCCAACTCGGTACCGCAAGTCGTTCGTCGCATCAACAACACGCTGCTGCGAGCTGATCAGCTGCATCATGCCGAAGGCGACGATTCCATCGATTGGCTGCAACCGATCGTGGCTGACGCCGAGGCTGGCTTCGGTGGTGTCTTGAATGCCTTCGAGCTGATGAAGGGCATGATCGAGGCGGGCGCTGCTGGCGTGCACTTCGAAGATCAACTCTCCTCGGCAAAGAAGTGCGGCCACATGGGCGGCAAGGTGCTTGTGCCGACACAGGAGGCCGTCAACAAGCTGGTTGCAGCGCGATTGGCCGCCGACGTGTGTGACGTACCGACCATTCTTGTCGCGCGAACTGATGCCGAGAGCGCGAATCTGCTGACGGCCGATGTCGATGAGCGCGATCGTCCTTTCATCGATACGGGGCGTGGGCGTACAGCCGAAGGATTTTTCTATGTGCGCGCGGGACTTGATCAGGCGATTGCGCGAGGGCTTGCATACGCGCCTTATGCCGATCTGCTGTGGTGCGAGACGGGAACGCCCGATTTGACCGAAGCGAAGCATTTCGCTGAGGCGATCCACGCGAAGTTCCCGGGCAAACTGCTCGCCTACAACTGCTCGCCGTCGTTCAACTGGAAGAAGAAACTCGACG
>CAIVYV010000028.1 GCA_903910215.1 uncultured Pseudomonadota bacterium | reverse complement strand
CCCGCAGCGATCACGGTCATGCTCATGACGTCAGCGATCTGGGTAATGTTTTCCATTGCGAATCTCCGTGAGTAACGACGAAAAAAATCAGTGCTCCTGCACAGCCATGCTGAGGTACACGACCGTCAGCATCATGAAGATGAAGGCTTGCAGGGTGATAACGAGAATGTGGAAAGCGGTCCAGATGAAGCCCGCGATGAATTGCATCGGAGCCATCGCCCAAGTCATGCCGCTGGCAAAGCTGCCGCCCAAGGTCATGCAGGCGATGAGGATGAAGATGAGCTCGCCGGCATACATGTTGCCGAAGAGTCGAAGGCTCAGCGACAACGGACGGACCAACTCTTCGATGATGCGCAGCAACAAGTTGGCCGGCGCCAAAAGAATCGTGCCGACGGCGCCATGCGCATGGAAGGGTGCAGTGAACATCTCGCCCACGAACTTCACGACGCCCTTGTGCTTGATGGCGTAGTACTGAATGAGGATGAACACACAGATGGCCATGCCGAAGGTGGTCGACAGGTCGGCGGTCGGCACGACGCGCAGATAAGGAACGCCGGCCGCATGCGCCGCAGCCGGCAGCAGATCGACGGGGATCATGTCCATGAAGTTCATCAGGAACACGAGCGCGAAGATGGTCAGTGCCAACGGCGCGATGAAGCGCGTCTTGGCAGGGAAAGTCTCTTTGACGATGCCGTCGATGCCTTCGATCATCATCTCGACAGCGCACTGCAGCTTGCCCGGCACACCCGAGGTGGCACGACGCGACGCGCGCAGGAAGACAACTAGGAAGATGACGGCGAGCAGAACTTTGAAAAAGATGCTGTCGATATTGAGGACCATGAACGGTCCGTCACCGACCGGAGCAGTAAGGTGCTGGAGGTGGTGCTTGATGTAGCCCGTCATGCCTCCTGCTTCGCCTTCAGCTGCCATGTTCACTTGTCCTCTTTAATGAAGGCCACGCCGACCCAGAAGCCGACCTGACCCGCCAACATGCCCAACAGAAAGGGCAGCGGCGCGAGATCTGATACATCGAGTGCCAGCCACACGGCCACCACTACCCAAAGCCACTTCAAGCCCTCGCCTACCCACATCGCCTTGGCGATGCGTTCGGCAGGTGCCACACCCGGCGCAAACAAGCGCCAGCCGAACACGAGGTTGCCGACGGCCACCACGGCACCACCGGCAACGGTGGCCATGGCATTCGAGCCATCGGTGATCACCGCGACGATCATCGCGGCCAACAGTGCCCCACCCAGTTGCGCTGCAGCGAACCGCAGCGCCAATCGCTTGCCACGAAATTCCGGGTCGTGTCGGGCGCGCATTGTAGATGTGCGACCCCGCACCATCAATGGATATGCGCCAAAATTCCGTCGAGTTCGTCGAGCGAGTTGTAGCTGACGATCAGACGCCCCTTGCCACCCTTACCCGACTGCTCGATGACGACTGTCGCACCCAAGGTGTCGGAGAGGCGGGTTTCGAGTTCGCGAACGTTCGGATCGGTGCTCCCGGCCGCACCGCCACTGCGCCCAAAGGCGCGATCTGCCTCGACTGAACCATCGTCTTTCGGGGGCGGATTGATCAGCCGGCGAACCAATGCCTCGGTTTCGCGAACCGATAGGCCTTTTTTCGAAACCAATTGGGCTACTTCAATTTGCTGTCGAGCCTGGGTCAGGCCGAGCAACGCACGAGCATGTCCCATCTCGAGTTCGCGCCGATCGACGAGTTCGGCGACCTCGGGGGCGAGTTCCAGCAAGCGCAGCAGGTTGCTGACGGCCGCGCGCGAGCGACCCACGGCATCAGCAGCCTGCTGATGGGTAATCGAAAATTCGCGGATCAATCGATCGAGCGCACGAGCCTCCTCGAGGGGATTCAGGTTCTCACGCTGGATGTTCTCGATGAGTGCCATCGCGATGGCGCCCTCATCGGGCACGCGCCGAATGATGGCCGGAATCTCGCTGAGCCCCGCCAACTGGGCGGCTCGCCAACGGCGTTCACCGGCGATGATTTCGTATCGTGACGGTCGACTGCCTGGGACCGCGCCCGGCATCTCGATCGGGCGGACGACGATCGGTTGCACCACGCCCTGGGCACGGATCGAGTTGGCCAGATCTTCGAGCGTCTCTTGTCGCATGTCGACGCGGGGCTGGTACCGCCCGCGCTGCAACACATCAACCGGCAAACGCGCCAACTCGTCCCCTGCAACCGCAGTGACACCCGTCGTAGTCGAGGCCGGCGATGCAGGGCGCGCCGCGCTCATCTGTCCGAGCAGAGCGTCAAGTCCGCGCCCGAGGCTGGGCTTCTTCTGGTTCATGCGCGCGATGATAGCGGAGTCGCCGCCACCCTCGCCTCGGCGCTTTCGCGTGGCCGATTCTCGGACACCCCGAGAAAGATCTCGCGGAATGCGACATAGGTCAGCGCTCCGAAGAAGCAGTAGAGCACGGGGACCAGCACCGGCAGTAGCAAACCGAACAACACGGGCAGCACCACGAACAAGGCGCCGATCGCGAGCACTGAGTTGAGATTGCGGATTTGACCCGCGGCTCCGAGACGCAACGCGTCCCGGTAAGACAGGCCGAGCAAGGTCATACAGGGAAACTGGAAGATCGAGGTCAAGCCCGGAATGTTTAGCCCGAAGTAACAGAGCCCGAGGGCAAACGCGGAATAGACAAAGATCTGGCGCAGAGCGACGAAACCATCAGGGCTCAATATGTCGAGCGCATTACGCGAGGTATAGAAGATGTTCCACCAGGCCACTCCGGGCTTGGCAAGCAACACTACCCAGATGATCGCGCCCGCAATGGTGATCAAAGCGGAAAAACGTAGCGTGACCGACGCGTGCACTCGCAGCATGGTGAGCGTATCAGCCAGACGGATACGCGGACTGCGATCGACCTGTGCGGCGATCAGCATGCTGCCTAGCAATGCGGACAAGGCCAGCATGGCGCTGAGCAAGGGCAGGCGATGGCCGACGAAAATCCACAGACACATCAAAAGACTCAGTGCGAGCCAAACACCCGCTCCGCGCCAAAGCAACTGCAACGCAGAGAGTATCCAGCGCCGCAACGCTCCCGGAGCCGCTTGCCGCGGCTCGAGGGTCATGTGGCTGCAGCGAGCGGCTGTGCTAGAGGAACTTCACCCCGCCCGATCATCTCGCCGGCCAAGGCGAGATACGCGAGCGCGCCGCGAGATTCCTTGTCATGCAACAAGGCGGGCTTACCGAAGGAGGGCGCCTCGGCCAGGCGGACGTTACGCGGGATGATCGTGCGGAACACCTTGTCACCAAAATATTCGAGCAGCTGCGAACTGACTTCGTTCGCGAGATTGTTGCGCGGATCGAACATCGTGCGCAGCACACCCTCGATTTCGAGTGACGGATTCACCGCTTCGCGAATCTGCTCGATCGTGCTCATCAACGCCGTCAGACCCTCGAGAGCGTAGTACTCGCATTGCATCGGTACGAGCACGCTGTCGGCTGCCACCAAAGCGTTCACCGTCAACATATTGAGTGACGGCGGGCAGTCGATGAGGATGATGTCGTAATCGTCACGCACGGCTTTCAGCGCCTGTCGCAACTTGCTCTCACGCCCTACCGACAAAGACAACAGTTGAACTTCAGCCGCAGTGAGATCTTGGTTCGCGGGCAGCAGATCCATCGGCGGAGCTTCGATGCGCAGCATCGCCTCACGTGCTGTGCAAGCGCCGATCAGCACATCGCCAATGCCTCGCTCGATCTGATTCTTTTCGATGCCGCAACCCAT
>CAIVYV010000027.1 GCA_903910215.1 uncultured Pseudomonadota bacterium | reverse complement strand
TGTATGCCATCAGTCGCCGAGTCGAAGCTCACCGGCCCTTGCGCTAATCTCGCGAAGATCAAACCCTGCAAGTTAGCCAGGTCAACAGCCGGTAATCGAACCTCACCCGGCTCGAACTCTTCACACCCTTGCATCTCAGTCGCGTTGATCAATGCGCCGTCTTGGCCGTAGGACCAGCCGTGATATCGGCAGCGCAGAAACTGCTTACCACCGGCGTGACAGGCTTCGAGAGGCCCTGCTCGATGCCGACAGACAGCCTCGTAGGCACGCAGCCCCTCAATCGTACGCACGATCACAATGGGCATACCCGCCGCATCCGCGAACAGGCTTGCACCTGCCTCGGGCAACTGAGACTCGTGGCCAAGATATAGCCAATGACGACGGAAGACCGCGTCGCGCTCGCGTCTCGCCACGTCGGCGTCACAGTAGACCGTGGCCGGCAAGGTTGAGGCTTGTTCAAGGCCCTTGAGCGGACCCTTAAGATCATCCATCCGGCTTATCGCGACTCCACCACCACGATGCCGCGCGGGTCTCCAAGACGAAAACCCGTGGCACGATCGACAGGGTAACGCTCACCGATGGTTTTGGCGATGGCCGGTGCGATGTTCTCGCCGTGGGACTCTCAACGCACCCGGTGCAATCAACGCAGCGCAGATCAACATCACGCGGACACGCGACATCACAACTCTCCGATGGCTTTGAGCAGGCGCAGTCGCGCGATCGAGGCATCAAATACAGCATCGGCTGCATGCCCTTCTGCCGTCGTCTGCAAAGCAATCGCCTCCAACACCTGAGTATTGGTGACGAGACTCTCGGCATAGAGATCGCGTGTGATTCGCAAATTTTCATTGGCCTCGGCAATCGCGTCGCGGGTCAGTGCAACGCGCGCATCCGCCGCCTCGATACCGAGCTGCGCTTGCTGCACCTCAAGACGGACGATCGATTCCAACTCGTTACGCCGCTGTCGTACCGACTCGCTCGATCGACGCAAGGACGCCGCTCGATGCCGAGCCTGCCCTCCATCGAATAACGCCCAACGAAAACCCACAGCCACCATCGTGAACTCTTCGCGATCGAGTACCGTGTTTTCGAGTTGCTGATAGCTCGCCGTGACCGCAACCGTTGGCAGTATCTTGCCGAACTCGGCACGCGAGGCCGGCATCGTGCAAACCCGGCGCGATGGCCAAACGGTCCATTACTCCCTGGCGGACGGACCCGCAGCTCAAGTGGTCGAAACGCTGCATCGGATCTACTGCGCCTGATAACCTCCGGCGCATGCAAATCGACATCATCCTCGAGCCGGATCTCACCCCCTCCCAAGTCGCTGAAATCGGCATCAAAGCCGAAAGCTACGGTGTGCGAGCGCTGTGGAGTTCCAACTTCTTCGCACACTGGGACTGCTTTCTCTCGCTAGTACCGCTCGCACAGCAAACGAAAAGAATGCTGATCGGTCCGCTGGCGGTGAGCCCCTTTGAGATGCATCCGCTCAAGATTGCCAATAGCCTGCTCTCGCTCAACGAAATCGCCGGCGGCCGAGCCGTCATCGCGATGGGTGCGGGTGAAGGCAATATCGATGCGATGGGCATTCAGCGGCCCGAGAAGATCGTTAGAGCGACACGAGAAGGAATCGAGATCGTTCGCGGCGCGGGCTATGGCAAGCTCAAGCAGGGCTACAAGGGCGAGGATTTCGTCATCAACCTGCCCTGCACCTATGACTGGGTGCACGCGCCAAATCCACCACTCGTCTATGGCACGGCTTATCGCGGCCAAATGATGCGCATGGAAGCACGCGTTGCTGACGGCGTCTTCATCGGTTGTACGCCGCCGGAAGTCATGGCAAATGCCATGCGAGAGGTCAACGAAGGTGCTGCCAAGCGCGAGGCCGGCATGGCACCGCTGCGGACCAACACCTTCTGGGCTTGGCATTTGAAGCGCGAACGAGCAGCAGGCTATCGCGAATCGCGCCGCGAGCTGCCCTGGCGTGCGATCAAGCTACAAAAAGAGTTGATCCAACAGTGTCTCAACGAAGATGAGGCGCAGATGGTTCGCGACAACTACGACAAGTACGTCGCCTCCTGGTTCGACCGCTCCGGCCATGTCAAGGAAGTGCCCGAGTCGATCTCAAACCGGATGTGTGAATACTTCACCTCGACCGGCGGCCTCGAAGATCTCGATCGGGAGATCGAACGGTTCCAGATGTTCGCCGCGGCCGGTCTAACCGAATGCGCATTGCGCTTGCACGACGACCCGATGGAAGCACTCGACATCATCGGTCAGCACGTCATCCCTCGTTTGCGCTGACTCCGAAGGTCGTCTCGCCGAGGCAACCTGCCTTCAGCCATGGCTCCTGCCACTCCAAGCGTTGTGGCACACCGTAAAGAGTCGTTCGTTCACGCGGCACTCGCCCTGCTGCGCGAATGATGCTGACCAGGTCACTCTCACTCATCTCTTGACCGTTGACGCCACCTGCAGCACGCGTGATCGACTCGTTCATTAAGACGCCGCCGATGTCGTTGGCACCGGCACGCAAGGCCTCCAAGGCCCCCTCGCGACCGAGCTTCACCCACGAGCACTGGATGTTTTGAAATGCGGGATACAGCACGAGCCGTCCGATGGCATGCATCAACATCGACTCGCGCCAACTTGGCCCACTGCGCGCGAGCCCCTTGCGCCACAGAGGCGCTTCCATATGAACGAACGGCAGCGGCACGAACTCCGTAAACCCGCCCGTCCGTTCCTGCAACGCCCTCAACGCCAGCAGGTGGCGCGCCCAATGAATCGGTCGCTCCACATGGCCGAACATGATCGTGGCCGTACTGCGCAGGCCGATATCATGCGCGGTGCGCATGACATCGAGCCACTCTTCCGTCGACACCTTGTCGGCGCAGATGATGTCGCGGATATCATCGCTCAGGATCTCGGCTGCCGTTCCCGGCAGACTGCGTAGGCCAGCTGCCATCAAACGCTCGAGAAACGCACCAACGCTCAATCCTAACGTCCGCGCACCGTGAGTGACCTCGAGCGGCGAGAACGCGTGCACGTGGACGGACGGAGCCGCCACCTTCACGGTGCGCACGATATCAAGATAGGTCTGACCGTTGAACGAGGGATGGATGCCACCCTGCAAACACACTTCGGTCGCTCCACGATCACTCGCCTCGACCACGCGCCGCGCGATCTCATCGAGATCGAGCAGATACCCGGGACCGCGCAGTGAGCGGGCGCTGCGCCCTTTGGCAAATGCACAGAAGCCGCAGGAGTGAGTGCAGATGTTCGTGTAGTTGATGTTGCGATTGACGACGTAGGTCACCTGATCGCCATTGACTCGCTGCCGACATTCGTCGGCGGCGCGAACCAACACTCCGAAGTCGTCGCCATCGGCCTCAAACCACCGGGCAAGTTCAGCTTCGCTTGGCGCCTCCCCCTCGAGGCAACGTTGCACGGCCTGCTGCAGCGCACGTTGCCGCACACTCGGTGCGAACCAACGACGATGCCGCGCGCGATACCGCCGCGGAGGCAAATCGCCCGCTCCCGCATGCCAGTCGCGCTCCAACGCGTAACCGGTCGCATCGATGCGCCGTAACACGGCTGTCTGCAGAGCGGGATCGAGCCAACGCGTAGGCTCACAGGCGTACGATGGGATGATCGGCAGTCGTTGGACCAACCACCGCCCTGCCTCGGCCGTTTGCCGCTCTAACGCCGGCAATGTCGGCCATGGCGCTTCAGGATTCACATGGTCGGGCGTGACCGGTGACACACCGCCCCAATCATTGACGCCGGCAGCCACCAAGGCGCGCAAGCCACCGGGCGAGAGATTAGGTGGCGCCTGAATCGACATCGCCTTGCCGAAGATCAATCGGGCCACGGCGATCGTCCACTGGAGATCTTCTAACGAGGGTTCCGGTGCATCGGCCATGCGCGTACCGGGCTTCGCGCGAAAATTCTGAATGATGATTTCCTGCAAGTGCCCGTGACGCTCATGACTTGCCCGCAAGGCAAGCAAGGTCTCGATGCGCTCAGCGCGAGTCTCGCCAATACCGATCAACAAGCCCGAGGTGAACGGAATCGACAACGCCCCAGCGGCCTCGATGGTGGCGAGTCGACGCGCGGGGTCTTTGTCGGGCGAGCGATGATGCGGACCGCCTTTGTCGCAAAGCCGGCTCGCGGCGCTCTCGAGCATGATGCCCATCGACGCCGACACGGGCCGAAGCCTCTTGAGTTCGTCTGCACTCATCAAGCCGGGATTCAGGTGCGGCAGCAAACCCGTCTCTTCGTAAACACGGGCTGCGCAGTGCGCGAGATAGTCGAGCGTACTCGCAAAACCGAGCGCGTCTAACTCCGCTCGCGCAGCCGGATAGCGCAACTCCGGCTTGTCGCCGAGGGTGAACAACGCCTCGTCACAGCCCGCCGCCATACCCGCGCGCGCAATCTCGAGCACTTCGTCGACCGTCAGGAATGCGCGCGACCCCTTACGTGGTGGAGCGGCAAAAGTGCAGTAGTGACAAACGTCACGACACCAATGCGTCAACGGGATGAAGACTTTCCGTGAGTAGCCCACGCGAGTACCGAACCCCGTCGTAGTCAGCTTCTCCGCACGACGCAACAAAGCCGGCATGTCATTCTCGTCCGCGAGCAGCCGAGCGACTTCATCGGGCATTGGTTCGCCATCGAGATCGCTCTCGACGTCGACATCGTGTGACAACCCAGGCACCGGCAAAACGAGATGACTCAGACCGAGACGTTGCGCTTCGGTCACGTGCGCTTGCGCACTGTGGAACCCGAACTGTGGCTCGAAGCGAGTGGGTAAGCGCATCCACAACGCGTTCGTACCGAGCCCGTGCCGATCGGGAACGATGGCGACCTCGACATCACGCGCCCGCTCAACCAATCGATCGATTTCGGCGGCCGTGACTTGCGGTGCATCCGCTGCGACGACGAGCATCGCCCCCGCAGAGACCTCGATGCGTTGACGTGCAAACTGGATCGCCTCGTTGAGGCCCAAGCCACGATCACGCAATCGCTCGACGCCCATCGGAAGTGACAAGGTGTCGTCGGGACTGACCACGACGATTCGATCGATCGTTTTCGCAGCACGCAGCGACACGAGCACGCGCGATAGCATCGACTCAATCAACGCCGCGCGCCGACGCGGCGATAACACATCGGCGAGGCGTGATTTGCCTTCCGACAAGGAACGGACTGGCACGATGGCCACAATTCGCGTCACGGTCGACCCCCTTTGACCGATAACTCGAGCACGCTCTGCGCGACGCGCAGACGATCGTCCATAGTCTGCATCAAGGTGTCGGTCGACGCCACGGCACACCCGATCTTGGTCGCTTCGTGGCCATCTGCCTGATCGATCAACATCGCATCGAACAGACCGGCATACTGAGCTGCGTAAAACTCGTAAACACCGACCACACCCGCTCGCATACCAAGCTCCTGCATCAGCTTGGCGGTTGGCCCCTTGATCGCGCGACCCCCAATCAACGGTGCAACCGCGATGATCGGCACACCCGGCTGGCGCAGGCGATCGCTTAAGCCGGGAATCGACAGGATCGGGGCGATACTCAGCAACGGATTGGATGGCGCGATGACGATGCGCTCGAGTCGTGGGCTCGCTAGCGCTTGCAACAACTGCGGCGACATCGAGGCCGACTGCGCACCGTCGTAGTGAATCCTGCTAACCACCGGCGTACAGCGACGACGCACGAAATAGTCTTGGAAGTCGAGTACGCCCTCGGCCGTATCAAGGCGTGTGGCGACGACGCCGTCGGTCATCGGTAGGATCGTCGAGCGCACGTCGAATTGCGATGCGAGATCCGCCGTAATCTCGGTCAGTCGATCACCGCGATACCAACGCAGAGTGCGCTGCAAGTGCAACGCCAGATCTCGATCGCCAACTCGGAACCAATCGGGACCACCGAGGCGAACGAGCTCATCAAGCATCGCAAAGGTTTCATCAGCGCGCCCCCAGCCCTGCTCCGGGTGCACGACACCCGCGAGCGTGTAGAGGACGGTATCGAGGTCGGGACAAATTCGCAGGCCCAGGTGATCAAAATCGTCGCCCGTGTTGACGATGATCGCGAGGTCACCCGGCGGCAATAATTGATTGAGACCCAGCGCCAATTTCGCGCCACCGACGCCACCGCAGAGCAGGATGACGCGTGGCGCAGTCATTTGAACAAATCGTGTGTTCGTGGTCGCAGCAATGAGGTGGATCCGAGGTCGTACTCGGTGACGTGCTCTGCAAGACCGCGTATCCAGACGACCGGAGTGCCCTCGGTCGTCTCGCCCATCACGATGCCCGCCGCCGCCGCGATGGCGTCGGCCAGTGCGATCTGGGTGACCTGCAAGGTTCTGCCATGGCGATCGACACCGCCTCGCCGATCGATCAAGGCGACGACACCGGCGACACCGAGTGCCACATTGACCACACCCTCACGCCACGGCCGACCGAAACTGTCACTGATGACGATGCCTGGCGCGGGCTTTGGAAACTGAGTGCGTAAGCGAGCCGCGGATGCGTCGCAATCTTCAGGCAGCAGCAACACAGTGTGTTCATCGCCCGGCACATTAGACCGATCGATGCCGGCGTTGGCCATAACGTAGCCTGCACGATGTCGCGTGATCAACGTATTGGGAGCCGTCCGCACGACTTCGCTCGACTCGCGCAGCACTGCCTCGACAAAAGACGCCTCCTTGCCGATGTTGTTCGCGAGCTCGATAGCGCGTGCAGAAGGATTGAGGCTGCGCAGATCGAGGAAACGATTCTCGGCTTTCGAGACGATTTTCTGCGCTACGACGAGCAGATCACCCGGCTGCAACTCGATGTCGTTTTCACGCAGCGCCGTTTGCAGAATCGACGCCAGATCATCGCCGGGAAGAATCTCCGGTATGCCTGCGAGAGCCCGCAGCTCCAGTGCCGCCATGGATTTAGCGTGCGACAGGGACCATCAGTTGTCCCGTGATACGCACGCCGGCTCCATCGACTGAGTAATGTTTGTTCAAGAAGATCAGCACAGAGGTCATTGCCTCCGCTGCAGCGGAATTTGCCAGCACGCCACCATGCAAGCCGCGTAATCCGCAGGCCTCGACGATGGAGACTGCGACTTCGCGCGCTGACTTGTCATCACCGAAAACCAAGACGTCGCACTCGACGAACGCATCGGTCATCAGCTTGTGAGCCGCGACGTTGTGGAATGCCGAAACGACCCGCACTGGTTCACCCAAGATCTCCTGAGCGCGCTGCGCCGCACTACCCTCGGGCGGCAATTGCACTCGCATGACTTTCGGTGGCATCAAAGGCACAGTGGTATCGATCACGATCTTGCCGGCAACACTGCTTCGAATATCCTCGAGAGTCGTGCGTTGCGATGCAAACGGGACGGTCAAAATAACCACCTCAGCCGCATCGGCCGCAGCAACATTGCCGCCAAAAGCCACTTCGCAACCGAGCTCCGCGCCGAGCTGTCGAGCCGCCGCTTCCGCTTTCACCGGATCGCGCGAACCAATGATGATGGATTTACCCGCCTTCACGAGACGACGCGCAATCGCGGCGCCGAGCTGACCGGTCCCGCCGATCACGGCGATGCTTTGAACGATATGAGTCATGCAACCATTCTAGCCGGACGAATCAGCACCAAGAGCAGATCAGCGACATTGGTGTCCGTTCTGCCCGTAACCCAGAGATCGCCGACGGCTGCGAGCGCGGCATGCGAATCACAGCGCGCCAAAGCATCAGCGGCGTTGAGACCCCTCGCCCGTAAACGGCAGGCGGCAGCTCCGTCGGCAAACGCGCCGGCAGCCGCAGTCGGCCCGTCGACACCGTCGGTACCTGCAGCGAGCACGGTGACACCCTCTAAACCATCAATTTGGGCTCCAATTGCCAAAGCGAGATGTTGCGCTCGACCACCCAACCCGTTGCCCTGCACGGCAATCACGGGCTCGCCGCCGGCTAGCAGCAATGTCGGCCGATCACCGCAACGCATTGCCGCACGGCAACGCAGAATCTCCGCCACGATGCGTGCCGCCTCTGTTTCGACGGCGCCGTAGAGCGTTCGACCGAGATCTACGATCTCGACACCAGCCGCGGCCACATATGCCCTCACCGCTCGCAGCGCATCGTCCAACGTCGCGATGACGACATAGTTAGCAAGCGACGC
>CAIVYV010000026.1 GCA_903910215.1 uncultured Pseudomonadota bacterium | reverse complement strand
TGCCCGCTCTCAACTCGACGACACGACCATCTTGCAACTCCGTCGTCAGATCGCCTTGCATACAAAAAAGCACATGCCCCTTTTCACACCAGTGATCGGCCGTGTATCCGGCGCTGTATCGCACGAGACGCACTCGGATATCGCCAAATTGCTGCGTGCGCCAAAAAGCCTCACCCGACTCCCCGGGATGTCGAGTTTCGGTCACCGTAGACCAATCGGTCGTTGCAAAGGGGATATTTGTCATGTGCATGCGCGCAACTCCGTAAAGACTCAATAACGCGCAACGGCACGTGAGCCATCCGCCCACTCGGCCATTGAGCCGTCGTACAACGAAACCTGCGAATTACCGAGGAGCTCCGACAAAATGAACCAAGCGCCTGCGCCCATGTGCCCCGTATTGCAGTAGGTGATGGTGGGACGATCCTCGGAGATCTGCAGACTCTGCAAAATGGATCGGTAGTCATCGGTAGTCAGATAGCGCTGGCCGTTGCCCTCGGGCTTAGCCCGCAATTCTGTTGGGAACACCCTCGAGCCCGGAATGCGCCCATAAGCGGCGACAACGGGGCGCTTGGCGAGACCATGAAAGAAGGCGAGCGGACGCGCATCGACTAACTGAACACCCGACGCCGACGCCTGCATCACAGCCTTTGTGTCAGCGAGCAAGTGCACTCTCGGCTCGCCTACCGACCAATTACCCAAGGCGTGCTCCGGCATCGCGCTCGCGGTTACGCGCCCCTCAGCCACCCACCGAGCGTGACCACCATCCAAAATCGCCAGTTCATCAGCACCGTAATATTTGAGTGTCCAATAAAGACGAGCTGCGCCATCGAAATCTTCGACGGTTCGACCGGCCGAAACGATGACGAGCGGACGCTTCGCTTTCACACCGATCGAGCGCATCAGCGTTTCGATGGCCTGCGCGTCCGGCAGCATGGCGGGAATGTCTCGGCCGTCAATGTTTCGAGTTTGACGAATCTGGCCGGCCACAACTAATCGCGATCCCGGGATGTGCGAGGCGACATATTCATTCGGGTCTTCACGAATCTCGAGAATCGTAACTGCCGACGGGTTGGCCGCGAGCCATTCAGGCGTCACCAAGGGACCCGGCAACACGGCGGCCTGCGCGAGCCCGATGACAGAACTCAGCATGGCAATTCCACAAAGAAAAAATCGTTGCATCAACATCGGTTTAATCATCTATGGTGCCCTCTGAAATCAAAACCCTTCGTCCGCGCGCAAATAACGCCACTGCCCCACCGGCAAGGCGCCGAGCATCACACGCCCCGTGCGGATGCGCTTCAAACCCACCACCTTCAGCCCCACGATTTCGCACATACGACGAATCTGTCGCTTGCGACCTTCTCGCAAGCCGAAGCGCAGTTGATCTTCGTTTTGCCAAACTACGCGCGCCGGCTTGAGTTTCACGCCATCGAGCGTCAATCCATGTCGTAACCGGGCAAGGCCTTCGTCAGAGAGCATCCCTTGTACGCGTACGAGGTACTCCTTTTCGACGTCGTTACCGCCGATGAGCTGCTTGGCGATGCGGCCATCTTGCGTGTAGACCATGAGCCCAGTCGAATCGATATCGAGTCGGCCAGCTGGCGCCAGACCTTGCAGGTGTTTCAGATCGAACCGTTTGCCCGAATCATCGCCACTCCAACGATTCTCCGGACGAATCAACACCGTGGCCGGTTCGTAGCCATCCTCGGCCTGCCCTGAGACGTAACCGATCGGCTTATTGAGGATGACGGTCACGAGTTCATCCTGCTGGACTCGAGCGCGCTGATCGATTTCGATCTTGGCCTCGCGACTAATCCGAGTGCCGAGCACATCGACGATACGACCGTCGACACGCACCCAGCCATTGACGATCCACTGCTCGGCCTCGCGGCGGGAACATAAACCCAATTCACTCATGCGCTTGGAGAGGCGCGGCTGGTCGTCTATCTCGTTCATCACGCGCGCATTGTGACAGACGCTATGATGCGCGGGTCACCCACGAGAGGAATGTTGAGCATGTGGCCATCCGTTGCAGCAGTCGGGATCGGCGCCGCACTCGGTGCCTTGCTGCGTTGGCAGCTCGGCGAGCGGCTCAATCGACTCTTTCCGGATATTCCACCCGGCACCCTCGCCGCTAACATCATCGGCGGCTATGTTGTCGGATTAGCACTCGCCTCGCTCGCGCAACGAGAAGACCTGCCAGCTGAATGGCGGCTCTTGATCATCACCGGGTTTTGCGGGGGACTCACCACCTTCTCCACGTTCTCGGGAGAAATCGTAGGCCTGATGCAACAAGGCCGCTTCGGCATGGCCGCGAGCGGCATCGCGCTGCATGTCGCAAGCTCGATCGTCGCCACGTTCGCCGGACTCGCAACGTGGCAGTTGTTGCGCGGCGCTTAAACGCGATGGGGCCGAGCAGCGCTCAATGATCCCTAGCGACTATTAGCATCGAACGTCACCGCTGCGCCACGGAAGATCGCATTCAGAAAAATCAGATTGAGGCCTGCCATGTGGGCGCGGAAATTGGGATCGGCAGTGAAACCCACTACGACTCCACGCCCCGTCTCCTTACTGACCACGAAGGGTTTGAACGCAAGCTGCCGTCGATTCTCTTCCCATAACACACCGGACGCGAGCACCTCATTCGGCGCAGCGAAACGCGCCACGGTATCTGCATCGTTCAAACGAACCGGCGCATAGATATCGTTGCCCGTGACGAGCACATGGAGTCGAGGGGTGATTCCCGCAGTCAACCAATGTTCGTCTTCGACGTCCGCGCGCGCCAGAATACCCGCGACCGGACGCGGCGGCGCCTTCAGCGGACGTTCGGCTTTCGCTAGATCCGCCTCAGATGCCAATTCTTTGCCTGCCACTCGCTGGTCTGCCGCATCATCGGATGAATCGGACTTGGCGGTCGACGCCGTTTTGCCGCTGGAGTCCTCCTTGGTCGAGGGCTCCACGGCGTTCTCCAGTTTCAAGGGCAATAACTCGACGCCCTTCTCGGCAAGGTAGCGTGTGCCGCTACCGAGACCGATCAGCACACCGCCTCGCTGGACCCAATTCTTCAGGTTTTCGGCACCGCGTTTGCCGAAAGTTGACGCGTAGCTGCCGCCTTCAGCCGGAAGCACGACCACGTCGAATCCGTCGAGGTTCGCAGCACTGATGCGTCGCGCGCGAATCAGGGTCACGGGATAACCAAACTGCCTCTCTAACACGAAGCGGGTATGCCCAGCTGAGTAACGCTCCGTCGGCTCATCCCATACCAACGCCACGCGCGGCAGCGGCATGTGCAGCATGTTGGGCGAGCCCAGGCTCGGACCGTCGGTCACCCAGCTATCCGATACGGCAGTCACCCGCGCCCCGCTCTGCTTTGCAATCTCAGCAATGCCGGTGGCGAGATCCTCCGATGCGCGAGCGGCATCCACGAAGAGCGATCCCGCCGGATACTTCACTCCACCTAGCGTGAATTCTTTGTTGGACGACTTGACGGGCAAGCCCGCTCGAAGTGCCGCTGTCAGAAAACGAGCCGACGCGGTATTACCCCAGGGGATCACATAGCCAAGGTTGCTCGCGCCGCCGGTCACTACACCGCTCGCTTGCCAATCGCGCGAAATCAGCTCACCCCGCACGACTGGATCGTTGCTGCAAGCGACGGTGGGCACGTTGAACATCAACGGCAATGACCAGGCGGTCACGTCGTAAATCTCATCCGGCAGCCCTTTAGAAACGCGATCTTCCTGCCGTTTGACGAAATCCGCCTTCATCTCGGTCTTCTCATCGAGCAGCGTACGAATCAGTCGCTTGGTCGGCTGCGCCGCCGAGACAACGTAACTCCCTGCCTCGAAACGTCGCCCGCAAGCGGAGAACGCCGCATCCGAGCGACGCACTTCGATCCCGTTGCGCGCCAAGGTGGCAGCGAGTCGCGCCGCCATGTCGGCATCCGGCGCCTCTGGAATCACATACGCCTTGGTTGGCTCACGCTGGCCTTCGCTAATCGCCGAGGCGCGGAAATTGGCGAAATCGGTGAGAAATCGTGAACGGTTATCGGCGACCACTTCGACTGCCGAGAGCGACGCGATGAACTGACTTTTGACCGTCTCCGAGAACGTCAACAACGAGCCATCGGCGCGGCGCGCCACTAAACCGCGCGAAGAGCCTTGCTCATAGACCATCGCGCTCGCGCCTTGGTAATTGGGCCAGCCACTGCCGTAACCCGGAAAAAATCCATCGAAGATTTCGCGATTGAAATAGCGCAAACCCACCTTGTCGAACCACGCGGCGTTGTTACGCGCAATCAACTCGACGTTGCCCAATTGCTTCGGCGTTAGATTCGGATTGAGCGGATCTGCCTCGGGCGGGAAAAAGAAGGTTTGGTTCGCGCCCATCTCGTGAATATCCGCGACGACCACGGGCATCCACTCGAGCATCAAGCCAGCATGCGCGCGCATCTCCGGTTGCGTCTGGGTGAACCAGTCGCGGTTCATGTCGAACACGTAGTGGTTCATCCGACCACCCGGCCAAGGCTCATCGCGCTCGGCGGACAGCGGCGACGGATCGGGCTCAAGGCCGCGAGCAGCGCGATTGCTATTGATGAAACGCTCGCGTCCGTCTGGATTTTGCAGCGGCAGAATAACCACGACGGTTTCTTCGAGCATCTTGGCAACACGCGTGTCGCCGCGCGCCGCCAGCAGGTGGTACGCGGTCAGCAACGCTGCATCCGTTGTTCCGGGTTCGTTGCCGTGGACGGAGTGCGAGAGCCACACGACGGCAGGCATCGACTGGATGATCGCAGCACCTTCACCCTGACCAAGACGCCGCGGATCAGCGAGCTTACCCATGGCGTGCTTGATCTCATCGAGACGCGCGATGTTTTTCTCGCTGCTGATCACACCGTAAACGAGCTTGCGCCCTTCCCAGCTCTCACCGTACTCGAAGGTGCGCATGCGCTGCGGGGCCGCCGCTGACAAGGCTTCGAAGTACCGATTGACCTGATCCGCTCGAGCCATCTCGGCGCCCACCTCGAAGCCGAGCAAACTGCGTACCGAGGGAATGGCGGGGTCGTAATCGGCACCCGGCCAGTAGTCCGAAGTTTGTGGGGCCAAAACGATCGGAGCGCGAGCGGTCACCTCAGGAGACCCTGCAACAGCCACGAGGGCCGCGACGACGACACCCACTCGAGCTAGCGTGAAATTGGCAAGCATGCGACCGACCTCCGATGTAGTGACCCTATTATCCACAACCGGCTGGCCCGTCGCATCGTCGCCCTGGCGAGCCGATCCAATCGCTCAAGTCTCGTCAGAACTGCCTCGTCGG
>CAIVYV010000025.1 GCA_903910215.1 uncultured Pseudomonadota bacterium | reverse complement strand
CAGACACCTGCTGCACTAATGCGACGGCGGCATCGTCCGAAGCGACTCCCGTTCGTTTACTCCCCGGGTCCACGTCGACCAGGATGCCGATCGTCACACCCGCAGCGGCGGCGGCTTTGGATAACGCCGACACATTGTCCGGATGGTCAACCGCCAACAGCAACTCGGACTTACCCGCCAGTCGAACTACCTCAGCGATCTTCTGAGGCGTGGTCATCGGCGTCGCAATTAACACACCCGTAACACCGCCGTCGACCATGACCGCAGCCTCGCCGAGCGTAGCGCAACAGACGCCCGTTGCGCCGAGCTTCATCTGCCACTGAGCAAGCGAGAGGCACTTATGGGTTTTCACGTTAACGCGCAAACCTAAGCCGCGAGCTCGCAGCGTATCCCGCAAAAGTTTGAAGTTCCGCTCCGCCGCATCGAGATCGAGAATCAGCGCCGGGGTTACGAGCTCGTATCGCGATCCCTTGCGTCCTACGAGTCGGTCGGGCCAGAAGTACGGCTGCATCTTGTTCATCCCAGCAAATTCAAGAAGGTCGTGATCACGATGGCATTCGTGAAATCGATGAAAAACGCGCCAACGATGGGCGCAATCAAAAAGGCTCTAGGCGCAGGCCCAAACTTCTCAACGATCGTACGCATGACCGCCATCGCGTTGGCCGTCGTACCGAGCATGAATCCCGTGAAGCCACCGCTCATGACAGCGGCATCGTAGTCGCGACCCATGGCTCGGAAGACAACCGCCCAGCAGAAGAACGCAATCACCACCACTTGTAGCGCCAAGTTGACGAGCAGCGGCCAGGCTACCGCCGTCAGCTCCCACAACTTGACGTTCATCAAAGCGACCGCCAAGAAGAGCGTGAGCGACACGGTCCCGATTCGATCCGTGATGTCATGGGGAATACCGATACGACCGGAGAAGTCGTCCACATTTCGGATCATCGCGCCAACGATCATCGCACCGACGTAGCCCGGCAATGTCAGACCGGCGTCTTTCATCACACCGCTGAGCCAAGAGCCGATACCCATGGCCACGAGGATGACCGTCAGCGCCTTCAAAGATTGGCGCGCACTCCCCTCCTCGTCATCGGGCGACGGTGTGACCGAAGTTGCTGCCTCATTAGCACTTTTGCCAGGCTGTTCCACGGCGCCCACAGCCGAACCAGCACGCAGCGCATTTCGCTCTAACAAGCGGGTTGCGATCGGTCCGCCGACCAGACCGCCGAGCACGATCCCCGACATCGCCGCAGCGATCGCCACCGTTTCAGCCGATGGCACACCGGCCGCTGCGAATTGCGGTGCGAACGCCAGCGCTGTCGCGGGTCCGCCCGCCAAGGCTGCTGGACCGATCAATACACCGAGCAGCGGCGACTGATCGAACAACACAGCAGAGAAAATTCCGATGAGGCTTTGCACCACGGCGAGGAAAGCCGCCAGGACGAGAAATACCAATGCCTGCCCGCTCCCTGCGCGCAGCAAACTCAAGCTGGCACTAAAGCCGATGGCGGTGAAGAACGCGTTCATCAGCGGCGTCTGCAGCGTCGTATCGAAACTGATCGTCGCGACATTCTGCTGACGCAACACCAACACGAGGATGGCAACGATCAAGCCACCGACGACGGGCGCCGGAATATTGTATCGACGCAGAAATGGCAGCCGATCAACTAACTGGAAACCGAGAAACAATGCGAGTGCACCCGCTGCCAGCGTTTGCACCATGTCCAAAGTGATCGTCACGCCCCACCCCCGGTTTTGTTAGCCACCCCATAGTCTACGGTCTGGGGCGGATAACTGCCCGGCATCGCCACGCACTCCTCCCTCGCGGTCGGAACGCAGCATCAAGGGCCCATCGAGATCGATGAAATCAGACGCTGCGGCGACCAACCATGCTGGCGCGATGGCGAGCGAAGTACAGACCATGCAACCGGTCATGACAACCATGTTGCTGCGACGAGCCGCCGCCAAGAGCGCGACTGCTCCGGTCAACCCCCCCGTCTTGTCGAGCTTGATGTTCACGGCCTGGTAGCGATTCAGTAGACCCGGCAAATCATCGACGGTGTGGCAGGCCTCATCAGCGCACAGCGGCACCTCGGATCGAAAGCCTTCGAGTACATCATCTTTTCCGACTGGCAGCGGCTGCTCGATCAGCACAGCGCCGATTTTTTTGAGGAAGGAATTCAACTCGGTGAGTATCTCGATGCTCCAACCTTCATTCGCATCGACGATGAGCTTTGCATTCGGCGCGGCATCATGCACTGCCTGCAACTGCCGATCAGGGGAATGACCGTCGACCTTCACCTTGATCACCGGTGCCGCGCTCATCTGCGCCGCAATCAACCCCATCTGCTCGGGCGTATCGAGTCCAACCGTCAAAGCGGTCGTCAAAGTAGTTGGGCGTGCCAAGTTCAATAACTGATCAACTGCATGGCCCGACGCGCGCGCCTCAAGATCCCAGAGCGCAGAGTCGATGGCATTGAGTGCCGCGCCTGCCGGCAACAGCGTCCGGCAATCGATACGACTCGCACCTTGTTCGAGCGATGGAAGTACCGAACGAATCTGCGCTGCCACCGAGTCCACGCTCTCGCCGTAGCGTGGGTACGGAACGCATTCTCCTCGTCCGACGTGCTTGCCGTCGTGGAGTTCGACGACCACCACATCCGCTGCAGTTTTAACGCCGCGCGAAATACGAAAGGGCCGCTCTAACGGCCACGATTCGATGCCGACGCTTACTTGGCGACGCATTCCAACATCCGGTCGACGATTTTCGAGGTCCCCATCGTGACGGGATCCTGACACGGCAAACCGAGCTCTCGCTCGATCTGGCCGCATAACTCGATACCCGCTTCGACTGGCATCAACGACGTATTCAACGCCACCCCGGCGATCGAGACCTTGGCATTGGTGAGTCGAGCTGCCGTGAGATTCGCCTCAATGCAATCTTTCAACGAAGGTACGGAGTAATGCGGTAAGCCACGCATCTGCTGACGTCCCGCTTCGTGACACATCACGATCACATCGGGCTGCGAGCCATGCAGTAGACCGAGCGAAACTCCGGCGAACGACGGGTGGAACAGCGAACCCTGCCCTTCGATGAGATCCCAACCACCATCCTCGCGCGCAGGCGATACCCACTCTGCACCACCGGAGATAAAGTCAGCGACCAAGGCATCGATCGGCACACCCGATCCAGCGATCAAGATGCCCGTCTGCCCCGTGGCGCGAAAATCCGCCTGAATACCGCGCCCGCGCATCTCGCGTTCCATCGCGAGCGTCGTATACATCTTGCCGACCGAACAATCGGTACCGACCGTTAGCATACGCAGGCCGGCGCGAGGTTTACCGTTACCGACCGGAATGGAATGCGGGAAGAAACGCGCATCGAACAACACACGACCACACTCCCGTGCGACCGACTCGATCTGCGCATCGGACGATAATCGTTGATGCAAACCCGAAGCGACATTCAAGCCCGCCCGCAGCGCCTCGATGACATCCGATCGAATGTCGTCCCCCATCACGCCGCCCGCGTTGGCGACTCCGAGCACCATGGTGTCGACACCGGCCGCCTTGGCAGCCTTGAAATCCATCATCGGCAAATCGAGCTTCTCCGCACAGTTCGGTCCCGCGTACTGCGCGACGCACCATTCCGGTCGCCAAAATGCCAAACCGCGGGCGGTCTTGATGCTGAGCCTGTCCTTGGCGTTACCGAGGTACAGCAAGTACGGCGGGCCCCAGCGATCTTTGGCGGGGCTGCTTGTAATTTTCGTCATCGGGACGCTCATGCGTCGTTCCTCTTAATTGAGTGAAAGCTCGTTGCCGGAATTATTTTCCGGCTCGGCGTGGTGGCTCCAATCGAAAAACCCATCGACCCATAGCCTCAGGTTATTTCGCCCCCCAGATGGCAATAATCGCCTCCTCCCGCAACCATCCGCTGCGACCGTCGGACAGCTGCAGGCGAACCCAGCCTAGGAAGCGTTGCTCGACGATGCCAACCGCGCCAGGCAATACCCAGTTGCCATCGTCTAGACGGTTTTCCACCGGAATCTCGCGGAGCGTGGCTTGCTGATGGACGACGACGGCCCGGCGGTCGAGTGCTCCTGCATAACTGCCTATGACGACCCGTGTCACCAAGAAACCCGCCAGTACAACGACGAGACAAAACGCGCTTGCACGAAATGTCGGACGCAGGCGTTGCCAATATGCGCCGGCCAACAACATGACTGCCAGCGAGATCACCAACAGTAATGTAGCGACATGCAGGCGCTGCCATAAAGCAGGCGGCAACGCGGACCGAACTCGACCAACTGCACCAATCGACTCGGGCAACCCACCCTCTGAGGCAGATAGCAAGCCGGCCTGAGAGCGAAGCCGCATCCACAGCTCTGCGCCCTGATCGAAACGCGGCTCCTGCAACCACGCGATGCCGCTATGAACTGCAGCCTCGGACAATCGACCATCGGCCTCCAGCGCGATCGCCAAGTTGTAGCGCGCGATCACATCCAAAGGTTCGCGCTCGACCTGCGCGGCACTGCTTTCGATCGCCGTCTTGGCCTGCAAAGACTGGCTCGGGATCAAGCCGCAGCAGACGACGAGCATGAGCACGGGTAGGAACCGAGGCCACCAGCAGTCCTTTTGCAACAACCTCCGTAGTTGGAACGGCGGTGGCGTAGCCAGCGCCGAGAGTGCGTGAGACGCACGGGAGGCCCAGTCGGATGGTAAGCGAGATATTGGACCGTACAGCGCCGCATCGCTCTGTACCCATAGGGCGTACCACGGGTCGCGACCCAACACGTCGGCGGCAGTCGGGGCGCATCCTAATACGCACCATCTTTCGGCTACCGCATGCTGCCATTGGCGTAGCTCGAGCGCCGAGGCAGCCGCCAACGGTATGGATGCATCGACGCGAACCAATCGCCGAGTCAGACGGCGCAGACGCCGATGGGCTGCTCGCACTCGTCGCTCGGGGTCGAGCCGCCAAGCGCGCAAGCACGCGAGACTCATCCACAACAAGGCGACCCCAAGTGCGCCAATGATGGGCCATCGCTCGAATCGATTGGCTGATAGTGGCTCGACTGCTCGCAGACTTCCACTCAATGGTTTAATCACATCGACGTTGTCATCGAGTAGTTCATCGGCGAGCGCAGCTGATCTCGATGATGCACCACTCGCCACGAGCGTCATCTCGGGTGAT